>CACWQE010000038.1:0-25913 GCA_902762905.1 uncultured Lachnospiraceae bacterium
ATATCCGCTTTTATGTGAGTTCGCTTATTATAAGGAGCATTAGTGTCTGCTGCGTGCGAGCCCGTAATGCAAATGTGCCTGCTGCAATATGACACCGCCAAAAGCCGGGTTCACAACACTCAACATGCGCGTCTGTCCGTCACTTACGCTGTGCAAGGGTGTTAAGAACAATATACGTTCGTCGTCCCAGTTCCTCTTCTAACGGAACCTCCTGCATCTTCTGTTCTAACTCCTGTGGAAGATTATACAGATCAATCACCTGCAACCCTTTATTCTCATAATAGCGATGCAGATATTGTTTACTTGCATGGTTACTGCTTGACAAGAAATAATTCTTATGCATATGTTCTTTAACGTTCATTTCCTGTGCAATGTAATCAATCCAGCTTGTAAACGTATTGAGATTGTAATCATTCAACGAATATCCCACAAATACAAATACATGGTCGATCAAAAGAGACTTTAAAAACGTTTCTGTCAAACGATGCGTCTCAGAATACTGCAGATAGTCATCCTCTTTAAACACGATGTTCCGTACCTGATCCATATCTCCATGCATTTTTATCAAATAATGGTTCGTAGACGCCTTTAGGAAATCACGTTCCTCCCGTATGATCTCATACCCTTCCGCCACTTCATCCATCAGTTTATCGTAATTGGTTGTTACAATATGCTTCGGATGAATCTGTGCAATCAGCTGATTAAGTGGATTGGGCTTGACATCTAATGCAATCACTTCCTGTAAAATACGGTAATATTCTTCGTGATCCTTGCTCTGATCCATACCATAAAAATACTGTGGGATTCGAATATATTCCGTCGTCGACAACCGATCCACCGGATATCCCATCCGCTCTGCAAACTGCCGCACCATCTGTCCCCAAGTTGGAATCCCTGAATTCTTTGAAACACCAGCCCCGACAAAAATCACAAGTTTGTCCCGCTTTAATGCCATTTTCATATTCTCAATCATGTGTTCGAATTCCATATATCTACCTCACCTGTATCGGTTCTTCAATGTCCCGTGGCGTTGCTGCAATATATGCAGCACCAGCCTCCACCAATTCTTCTTTCGAACCATAGCCAAAGGTTACACCAATCGTAGGGATTCCATTCTCATTCGCACCCTTCACGTCATGAAAACGATCACCCACCATCACCGCCGATGTCTTAATTTCCTGCTCCGTCACACCCTTATTATTTGCAAATGTTGAAAGTGCATATGCAATTACCTTGGCTTTCGTGTTCCTTACATTTTCAAAGTCACTTCCTGCAATCACATCAAAATATTGACGCAAGTTAAAATGTTCTAAAATCTGTCTTGCAAATGGTTCCGGCTTAGACGTTGCTAATAAAATATGACATCCTTTTTCCCGCAACGTCTGCAACATCACTTCTATTCCATCATACACATAACAGCCATAGATGCCTTTATCCCGGTAATATTCGCGGTAATAAACAACAGCCTGTTCTGCCTGGTTCTCATCAAACCCATAGAAATTCATAAAAGAATCCAACAATGGTGGACCGATAAACTGATACAGCTGTGACCGTTCCTCCACTGTAATCCCATATTTCGAAAGCGCATACATCACCGAATCGGTAATTCCCACTCCCGGGTCCGTGATTGTCCCATCTAAATCAAATAAATATGTCTTGTACATGTTCCTGCTCCTGTTCTTATTATTCTCCCATCATATCATGAGCATAGCTCATGATCACATTCAACACTTCACCCTTGCAAGCAAGTGAATTATTATCATTCTATCATATTCATTTCAAAAGAACAAAAAATATCGCCATAATATATTCTAAGAATCTATTATGGCGATTACATTCAACGATTCACCCTTACAAGCAAGCGAATGATTATTCTTTTATACGGTTCCTGTTACAATCAAGGTGCTTACACCCGGATTTACAAACCATGCACCTGTTACTGTATCCTGTGTATAGGTCGCTGCCGGAACGGTAATCTGACCTTCTACCGTGACAAACTCACCTGTAACCTCATCATATGTGTAATGTTCTCCTTCCGTCCAAGCAGTACCATTAAATGATACGGAAAGATTAGACAAGATCGGATCAAATGTGTCTGTAATCAATGCAGCTGTGCTTTCCGTTGCTGCTACATTTCCTGTATTCTGAATCAAAAATGTATACGTTAATGTTCCATTTTCTGTTACAGGAACCGGACTCAGGGATTTGGTAATGGTGAGGATCGGATTGCTGACCGCATCAATGGTCTCTTCTGCTACAATTGGCGTAATCCCGCCACCCGAAATAGTTACTCTGTTGCGAATCTCGGATTCGGTATCTAACGGTGCAAATTCATTAATCGCCGTCTCATACGCTAAGATTGCATTGCCACCGGCCGGAACGCTGATGCCGGAAATCACAAGCGGCGACTGTGTCACCACTGTCGGAGTGGGTTGCAAGGTTCCATTCACATAATATTTTACTGTGTTCGGAATATACGTTAAAGGAGCCAATGTCGTCTCATTAAACTCGTACTCACCTAAATTATCCGCTAATGTAATTCCATTCAATGTAACAGTTCCGGAATTCACAATACTCACAATATAAGTTATGCTGTCATTTTGTCCATAAGTTTTTCTAACTGCGGTCTTTGTTGCCGCTAAAACCTCCAAAATCTCACCAACAGCAATATTGGAATTGGCAATCACATTGCCATACTGCAACTGCGCCTGATTCGTAAAACGTGCCATATAATAGTTCCATCCTTTTCATACTTTCGTATACTTTATTATATGACAACTTACGATTTTCCGTGTATATCGATTGCCTTCAAATCCTAACGCACGCTCTTAATCTTCGTAACATGGAAATTACAGCACTCATCCCCTTGTGCCAACGTCTTGGTACGATGCAATTGTCCCCCTTCATTTCTATAGTTTCTCTCATCCATATTGCATAAACATGGAACAAATTCAAAGCAATTCTCTCTTTTACCAAGTTTGCAAATGCCACACTCCGTATAGGTAAAACTCATCGACTCCTTTTTCATACTCAAATTTCCAGTCAAGCTCATACTGTGAAGTCTGACTTGCTATACTTTCTTTCACCTTTTTGTCCTGAACTTCATCCGTAAATAAAGTACATTTCTTATTCTTGTGTACCTTCACAATAAATGGCGAATCAAAGACTGCCGTTACCATCTCATCCACAACATCCGGAGTGATTATATCCGGATCTGCTTTATGTAAAGAAAAAACAAATGCTGCAATATACAAATTCATCTCTAAAGAGCTCCCACCGATATCCGGTGTTCTCAAAAGCATTGCTTTATACTCACGCTTTACTGCGTTCTTATACCGCTTCATATCCATTTGCGGAAACAACTCTGAAAGTCTGGCTAATGCCGATCTAAAGCACAGCAGTTCTACCGCTTTGGCATAGACTCCATATTTTAACATGTTACCGTCCTTCCTTTCAAATGCACATTATAACCTGACATCTGTTAGTTTTAGCTAACCAACATTTTATCACTCACGATTCATTCTGTCTATATTTGTTCAGTATCGCATCCGGAATATGACACATGTTGCAATCCTCCGGATGTCTTTCCAAATGATGTTGATGTTCCTCTGCGCTCCTGACATAATTCGTTAGTGGCAATACCTCTACAACAATCTTATCACGGTCTTCCCGATTCTGGATATACGCTTTTGCCTCGTCAAGGTGCTTTACAGAAGTGCTATATATACCCGTTCTATACTTCTTTCCAACATCAACACCCTGCTTATTCAGACTATATGGGTCAATAATCTCAAACAACTGCTCCATAAGGTTCGTAATGGTCGTAACCTTCTTATCAAAGGTCACCTTTACACATTCCGCATATCCATCGTATGCACCATCCAACGAGTCTGTCTGCCCGTTGGCTCTTCCTGCTTCTGTCTCTACTACTCCTGGCGCCTTGTCAAAAAAATGCTGCACTCCCCAGAGGCAACCACCCGCTATGTATACTGTTTCCATAAAAATCTCCTTTTCTTATAAAGCTCCTCGTTTTAGTGCTATATTATACAAATACGATATTAAAAATCAGATTCTGCCAATCAGCACAATAAGACCCGCCACCGCAAATGCAATGATCAGATAGGATACCGTTGCAATGCTGCGTTTGGTTATTATCGTTTTCCATGGATGAACATATGTAACCCCTTCCATACCTTCCAGCTTCCAGATCTTACTATGTCCTACCCATATTCTATCAATTACAATACCGTCAAACCAATTCATCACAACAAGGAAAAGTGCAGTCTGAATGTACGCCGTCTTATAATCCGTAACATGATTCCATACCGCAATAAACAGGATCAGGACAACAAACATAATGATACAGAATGGTATCATAAACCGCTTTCCTTTCTTCTTCGTCTCCTCTATGTCAGCAAGTCCACGTTTCGCTGCCTCGGCTAAGTATTCATCCGAATAAAAATACAAACAGTTCCGTCCACTGTTTCTTGCTGCACATTTCACAAGCAACATAAATAAAAGACAATACAATACGATTTGCAGTAACACGATCACTTCTAATACCTCCTAATTAAAGTCTGTCAATCATTTCCACAAACAATTCTGGTTTCAATAAAACAAGTCCTCCATGTCCCAAATCCGGTAATATTTCAAACTCCGTCTGAGGAAATTTGCTCTTTATATAATGGATATCCTGTTTTCTCTCTTTTTCCTCATTTTTTGCATACCAGTAGTGAAGCTTCGTATCTACTTTGGGAACCGGTTCTGGAACTTTATAATTATTACATGAATCAAATGTTCTCCATATCGTCTTGCTACTACAATGCCGCAAAACATCCGCTACATATTGCAGATTTTCCTTAGAATAATCATCCGTTGCAAATGCTTTTTCCAGCAGTGCCACACCACCAGCCCTTCCAATCATCATCATAAGATAATCCTTCAAGGCAATAAAACGGGTCACAATCCATGGTAACGGATAAGGTGTAATTCCACCGTCAATAATACAATGCCTTATCTTAATCTTTTGTCCTAATGCTACCAGCAGTGAAATGGAACCTCCCATTGAACAGCCATATACGGCATATAATTCCGTATATCCTTCTTCCTTAAGCCATGTATTCAATTCAAATGCAATCCGTTCCACACTGGTAAAATCACTGTCATTGTCAAAATCATAACCAGGAAGTGCCGGAACCAACAGGTGATAATTCTTCTGTAACAAAGGAATCACGTTTTCAAAATAATCCCATTTCACAACAGATGGATGAATCAGTAAAATGGTTTCCTTATTTTCTTTTCCAAATTCATGAATATTCACTTCTATGTACCTTCCTCTTTCTCCTTATCTTTTGTGACGTATCACCCCTTCCTAGAGAATTATCTCTCTATCTCCACAGTTAGTCACATCTAACCCACAATTATAGCACATCATTATTCCATTACAAGCTGAATTTTACATGAATTCTATTATTCTTTATATTTTGTCTCAACGCACAGACTATAAATCACCATAACTGCAACCGTTTCAATCATCACTCCGAGTACTGACAACAGAATATACGGAGTATTCTGCCCCTTTAACAGGGGCAGTCCTAATACAATGAAGATCAATCCATAAATAATAAACAGTTTACCTGTTGCACGATTATAGGCTCTTATATCTTTCACAGGAAACTGCTTAACATTTGCCCAAAAGCCAAAGGCAGCTTCCTTCTTTGAAAAGCACGCATGGATTCCTATACCAATGATGATAAGCGCAACAATCACCCATATGATAAATCCTATCATGTTTCCGCTCATGTTATATCCTCCATATAATTATCTTTGTATATTATCACAGATTGCATGCAATATCTTATCTTTATCTAATGGTTTCGCCACATGTGCATTCATTCCTGCTTTCATACATCTTTCTGCATCCTCTTTAAATGCATTGGCAGTCATTGCTATGATCGGAATTGTCTTTGCATCCGGGTGTGCAAGTGCCCGGATTGTTTTTGTGGCAATCAGTCCATCCATGACCGGCATCATGATATCCATTAAAATGACATCGTAGGTTCCCTCTTTTGCTGCTTCGAATTTTCGAACGGCTTCCTGCCCATTTAAGGCATGATCTACGCTTGCTCCACAATCCTTTAATATGAAATCCGCAATCTCCATATTCAGTTCATTGTCTTCCACCAATAAGATCCGTAATCCGGAGATATCTCCATGAACATCTTCCTTTCTCTCCTCATGCTTTGTCTGATGATCCAACCGAAATGGAATGACAACTGTAAAGCAACTGCCCTCCCCAAGCTTGCTTTCTACCTTTATCGTACCACTCATTTTGTCTACAAGTTGTTTTACGATCGGCATTCCAAGACCTGTTCCGGCATAATTCGAACGAGCCGATTTATCAGCCTGTACGAACGGTGTAAACAAATCATGTTGTATAAACTCCTCCGACATGCCAACACCGGTATCCCGTATCTGAAACTCACAGGTGATACGATCCTCTGACTGCTCTAACGTTCGCATACTCATATGGATTTCACCATTTGCCTTGTTATACTTCATACTGTTCGAGAAAAGATTCATCAGTATCTTTTTCAGATAAAGGGCATTACTCCATACATTCACGCCGGTATAATCATCATGTTCCGCTATGATATTCATTCCTTCTGCCTCTGCCTGGAACGACAATGACGTTGTTACCTCTTCACATACCTGATCTAAATTGATTGACTCGTTATCTACTATAATTGTCTCTGTTTCCAGCTTCGCCATATCCAACACATCATTAACCAACGATAATAAAAGTTTGGATGATGTATCGATCTTATCCAGACACTCCTTTACACGCTCCGGATCATTCCCGCTCTTTCGTATGATCATCAACATTCCGATAATACCATTGATCGGGGTCCGGATATCATGTGACATATTGTTCAGAAATGTCGTCTTGGCAGCATTTGCACTTTCCGCCTGTGTCAAAGCGTGTTCCAATTCCTTCTGCTTTTCTTCCAGTTCTTTGTTCAGTTCTTCCGCCTTAACCGTTGCATGGTTTGCTTTACGCAAAAAAGACTGTTTCTTTGTCAATACACTTGCATGTCCTATTCTTACCTCATTTAAAAGTGGCACTGGCACTTCATTACAGGTATGATGAAATACAAATTCCAACTTTTCCTGTACCCCTTTTGACTTCCGGTTTCCATCATATTGCCCCCGTATATTCCCGATGTCAAATTTCGTGAACTCTCATCAAAATGTTCGCCAACATTTCTCTTTTAAAAAAACACTTATAACCTCTATATCTTCCCCCTCATAAAAGGCAACTAACATTTGCTTAAACTCAGGTACATGTTCCTCTGGAATAACCAAAAAGCCTTGTCCGTGTGATATTAAGTAATGATTAGCAAAAATGACGGATGCTCTTTTATTTCCGTCAATAAAGATTTGCGTCTTCATGCAATACATGCACAAATTTATTGCTATTTCAATATCATCCGCTTCAGAGTTAATAATTTCAGTTATTCTTTCTTTTACTATTGATTCAATCGGTATTGGTGGAATATATGTGCTTCCACCAATTTTTACCGGAACACCTCTTATTTTTCCACCATCATTAAAAAATCCCTCATTTACTAATTTGGCAATATGACACAATAAATAATAATCTGTATCTGCCTGTGCAACATCAGAATCCAAAATAAACTCCCATGCATGCTTCAGATTCAGAATCTTTTGAATATCATTAGCCGTCATCCCGTTTACAGTACCATTATCAATGATGTCCTCTGTCTGAGGATATGATGTTGCAACACCCTCTAATATAGCCTGATCATATATATTCGACTTCATATTTGCCCTTGCAAAATCAAGATTTTGAAGAACTCTATTACTCAAACCATTTGCTTCATAGCCTAATTGTGTAAGCTGCTTTTCTATCCTACGTAATGATTTTTTCAATTCTCTTAATTCCTTGGCATTACGTAAAAGCAATTGATAAAGATCATCCGAATACACATCTACATACGTCGATGTCAATCTACTTCCAACACGTTTTCTTATATATAAATATTTTCCACTTGCAGTTTCCTTTACTTCAGGATTTCCGTCATATGGTATTAATTTAATTCTTGCCTGAACATCCGCTTTGTCCTGTAATAAAGACTGAATTTCATCAAATGAATTCATACTAACACTCCTTTTAGGGAACTTTTCTTTATTATTATATTGCAAAAGTTCCCTATTTTCAATACAAATTTAGGGAACTTTTTCATCTATATACTACAAAAAAGTTCCCTAAAAGATCGATTTACTCAAATTTCTCTTATACCAAAGTCACAATCCAGCCCACTATCACCGCTACTACCGCAAACATAGGAATTCCCCGCACAAATGAACCCACATGTTTTTTAGGATTCTGATATGCTTCCTTCTCCGGCACACAGGAGAAACGAATCCGCTTCGTATTTCTCCACCAGCATAAGTCAATCACTACAAGATCAAATAAGTTTAACCCTTCTCCAAGCCAGAAGAAATACCATGCTGCCGTCTTAAAATCGTGCAATCCCAATGCACCTCTTCCCACCAGACCTATTACAGTAAAAACAACCGTAAACAGCAATATATTAGAAATAATCGTTATGAACGCGGATCGTTTTTTCGGAATCATTTTTCCTAAAATCTCATCCTGATACACTCTGTTTTGTACCTCGTCCGGATAACTACGAAACCCACCGATATTCTTTTTATCCGTTCCGGTACCCATGTAACAGCTTCCCCAAAACAATAAACATAAACCTACTCCAACCACAATTCGCATTACAAGCATTTATCTGCGCCTCCTTAATAATCATCACAGAACTTAAAGTTAGCTCTGGCTAACCGGAATTATACAACTCTTTTTCACCTCTGTAAAGCAGAATACCCTTGATTTTATCAGCGACCACTACGGTTAATAACTGGAATATACCGACAGCATCATTGATAATACGCTTTCAAATATTCTACCCATTCATCATATATATCCTCTTTCGATTTTGCAAAAATATCTTCATAATCCTCTCTCCGTATAATTTCTAAAACAGCATTCCACCCATAGGTTACTTCTATGTACTCAATATAGATATGTGCATATGTATACCCGCCGCAATTTGAAAATATCAATGGATTATCAGAACATGTTTCTTTATATGTAGGAATTCCCATTTGATCTATATACTCTTTATAAAATGGTTCTCCATTCGTCAAATACAACGCACATCCCTCCGACAGCCACAAATCAACATCTTCATTTAATACACTGGCATATGCATGAACAATTTCATGTAATACAGCATACTTATTATTCTCATAGGTGTGTACTTTTCCCGGATTTGCAGGCGATGTCAAGATTACATCTGTACCGACATTATCACCGATATACCAATCCAAGCATAATAATGGTGCAATTAATCCATACTTTTTCGTTTGCATCGTTCTCTGATGATCATATATGTACACATTCACATCCGGCGCTTCCGAAAAGTCTAATCTTTCTGCAATCGCTGCTGTTTCCTGCTCTGCATATTCATATACATCTTTTGCAGCTTCTGCTTCTGTTTCATAATATACATTTATCCATTTCCCCTCCAACTCAGTCATCTTATCGGTCTTAAGAGATAATGTAGGCATAAAATTCACAATAACTATCAGCACCAAAATACATAAAATAACAAATATACATCTTACCCATTTTGTCTTCATATAGAGAACCTCCGTTTTTTCTTCAAAGTATAAAATTCCTTATCAAAACGGAAGTTACTCTGGTCATTTTCCTATATGACTTTAGTCATTTTCTCTTGAAAACCTGTTATATTTTAAAATCAATGCATTTCTCTCCTTAGTACCCAGCTTATCGTAAATGACAGAAATATAATTTTTAACAGTTCCATTCGACAGACACAACTTATCCGCAATCTGCATATTAGTGTACCCACCTATCATTAGCAGAAATACCGACCTTTCCCGTTCTGTCAATCCCCTCAGCATTACTTCAAATTCTATTTTCTCTTTATCTTCTGCTTCATATACTTCTTTAGAATTATTATCCGTTCCAAATTGCAGCAATAATTTTTTATATCTTTCCATCATAAATAATATCAGAAAAAAGCAACCGCAATATTGCACGCACCTTGGCAATGCTCCATACCGCATTATATCCGACATACTCTTAAAAGGCTCTAACCAGGGTATGAACATATAAATGCCGGTTATCCAATGCGAAACAAATAGAACAATAACTGTTAATACTCCCGAAAAACATAACAATTTCCTGTCCAAATAGAACGCTGCAATGATTGACGGTACAACAAAAACAAGGATTGCCTGAAACGTAAATAGAACATAAACTGTACCTGCCATAACTGTTAATGCTACTACTATGTAATATTTCATCATTATATGATATACATGGAACTTCAAAATCAAAACCGCCGGAATTACCAAGGTTATCACCGATACGCCAAACATTATAATTGTCATACCAGATCGAATATCAAATATCCCCACCCAGCACAACAATACAGTCAATACAACACAAGCGAAAACGATTAAAAGTCCTTTTGCCACGCTTTCATTTATTTCCGCTTCGTTTTTTCTTAAAATAATATTCATAATCTTTTTCCTTATATCCAAATAATCCTGCTAAAATTCCAAGCTATCCACATTAAGCAAAAAATACTTCATTCCCATAATTACAAAGCCTTCATCATTTCTCCACGGCTTTTTGGTTCCATTCACTATAACAATCTTCTTAAATGAATCCGGTATATTTCTAAATGAATTAAGTTCCTGTGTCTGCTTTTCTTCAGAAGTCATATCATACGCCACCTGAATATAGTATCTCTGACTACCCTGATTTACTACAAAATCAACTTCTAACTGCTTATGAACTCTCTTTCCTTCACTATTCTTTGCAAATACATCTACAATACCAACATCCACATTATAACCACGCACAAGCAACTCATTATAAACAATGTTCTCCATAATATGAGTAGGTTCCTGCTGTCTAAAATTCAATCTGGCATTTCTAAGTCCTATATCTGAAAAATAGTACTTCAGATTTGCCCCCACATATTTTCTACCTTTAATATCATACCGTTCTGCTTTAGAAATCAAAAATGCTTCTGCAAGATAATCTATATGGTTAGATATGGTCTTATTGCCGTAATTGACGCCTCGTTCACTTTTAAAAGTATTTGATATTTTGGTTGGATTGGTTGGAGCTCCTATGGCAGAAGCAAGAATATCTACCAATGTACCTATTTCAGCAACATTTTGAATCCTATTTCGCTCTACCACATCTTTGATGTAAACATTGTTAAAAATATTTTTTAGATATTCAGCTTTTTGGCGTTCAACAGGAAACTGTGCCACCTGTGGCAATCCACCATATATCATATACTCTTCCCATGCATCATCATAATCCCCATCGAAAGCTGCATAGAACTCCGCAAATGATAAGGGATAAATTCTTATCTCATCCCCCCTTCCTCTAAATTCTGTTACTATATCACTTGATAAAAACTTGGAATTGCTTCCAGTCACATATACGTCAATATTACTGATACGAAGTAAACTATTCAGCACTTCCTCAAAACGGGGCATAAACTGTACTTCATCCAAGAACAAATAATACTTCTGGTCATCTTTCATTGCATCTTTAATATACTGGTAACACTTCTTTGGATCTCTCAGTTCTTCATTTTCAATACCGTCTAAGGCAATCTCAATAATGTGGTCATTGTCTACACCACTTTCCAGTAAATATTTTTTAAACAATACAAATAACAGAAATGATTTGCCACATCTCCTAATACCTGTGATAACCTTTATCATGCCATTATCTTTTCTTATCTTTAACTGTTCAAGGTAGGAATCTCTCTTAATCTCCATAATACCACTCCTTATTTTCGTGTTTTGCACGAATTTTAGTAATGCTATTTTACTGCTAAATCTTTTTAGTTTCAATAGTCATTACTATTTTTATGTATTTTAAAATATTAATCAAAATGTGCGTTTCTTCAAAAAAATAGTGGTTTTCACCACTATTTTCATAATTCCCAAAGATTTATTCAAGAATTTGATTTGCAATCTGTCTTAATTCTTTCCCATTCCTCTCTTGTAATTGCATAAGCATATGATATTGTATTTTTAGAGTCAGTATATTCTTTAACCCTTTTCATCCCACTAGCTATAGCTGTATTATAAGAACCTACATTTGTATATTTCATATACGAATAAACAATGTCATAATCTGTATGTTTAAATGCCCAATCACGAACTGCCATCGCAGCCTCTTTTCCAAATCCCTTACGCCAATATTTCTTATGAATATGATATCCTACCTCTGGAAGCATTTCTCCGTCGATATTTTGAATAGTAATTCCACAATCACCGATAAATTCGCCTGTTTCTTTTAGCACAACCGCCCAAAGTCCAAATCCGTATTTTTCATAATTTTCTAAATTCCAAGAAATCCATCCTTTTGTTCTTTCAACGCCAAAAGGGGCTGGATAATGCTGCATTGTTTCCGGATCAGACACAATTTCATATAACGCATCAAAATCATCCATTGTATATTTTCTTAGAATAAGTCTTTCTGTTTCTATCATATAACCACCTCCTGTAATCAACACTAAAGTTTATATTGCATGAAATTCCCATTATGTACAAATCCAAAATCGGTATATAATTTGACACCCATATCCGATGCTGTAATCTGTATCGTTCCACATCCATATTCTCTGGCATCATTTACAACACGGGATAACAGTTCCCTTGCAATCCCTTTTCTCCTATATGCCGGGTTGGTAAACATACTAGACAACAATCCCATTTTTCCACTCGGACATCCAAAATATGGTGGTTTCTCCACAAATGACATCCCGCTTGTTCCAATAATACATTCTCCATCAAAGGCAAGCCAGGATACAAATGTTCCGTCTGCCATATGACGAGTATAATAATCCTTTAGTGCAGGAACCAAATCAATCTCCTCTGTCGCCCCTTCCTCTCTAAGCTGATTGGTCCTCATATCAATGAAGATGTCTATCTCTTTTCCTGTCAGTCTTTTGTATTCTATTTTCATCCGCTCCACTCCCTCTTACACTTCTTACCTATCCAATATCTTCTTAATCTCTTCCAGCGTTTCAGCAAAATATATGCCCTCCTGCCGCTCCTTCGTTGACAAGCCCATTGCGATCATATGGGAAAGCAACTCCTTCATGCTGTCATAATACCCGTTCAGGTTATAGAAAATACACGGTGCCTCCAACTGTTTCAATGACACCTTAGACATTACTTCCGCAATCTCCTCTAACGTACCGGTGCCTCCCGGAAATGCGATAAAGGCATCTCCAAGCTCAATCATCTTTGTCTTACGCTCCGTCATATCCTTTGTGACGATCAACTCGGTCAGACCATCATACTGTACCTCAGCATCAATGAAAAATTGTGGCTCCACACCGGTAACTTTCCCACCAGCCTGTAATACACTTTCTGCAACAACTCCCATCAAGCCAGACTTTGAACCGCCATAGACAAGTGAATTACCACTTGCTCCAATCCATGTACCAAGCTCCTTTACTGCCTTTGCAAGTGCCGGATCATTTCCTTCCAATGCACCCAGATAAACTGTAATATTCATACTCCTGATTCCTTCCCATTCATTTTCCATGATTCTCTGTTAATTATTCTTCTCTTCGTTCCCACTATAACAAAAATTGTGCCAAAAATATACAGTCCCATTGTAAAATGTCTAACAAATTTCTTATTCTTGCCAAACTGCAACACTCTATTGTATAGTGATTCTAATAAATGAAAAGAAACGGGGAATTATCATGAGATACGCTTTCACAAATGGAAAAATATTAGACGGAAGCAAAGATATGCAGTTGCAGGAAGGGCTGTGCATCTTAGTAGAGGATGGCAAGATCACAGATATCGTACCGGATACCACCAACCTGCATGATTACCAGATCATAGATCTTCACGGACATTATATTATGCCGGGTCTGATCAATATGCATGTTCACCTTGCCGGAAGTGGTAAACCACAGAAAAAGCAGCGTGACAATGAGAAATTAGTAAATACCATTATGAGTTCTGCCCTGACCCGTGCCATTGCCTACAATATGGTATGCGGTTTTGCCAAAGACGAGCTGTTAAGCGGTGTAACTACCATCCGGACAGTTGGTGGTCTTGGCAGCTTCGACACCCGTCTCCGTGATGAGATTGAAGCCGGAACCAAGACCGGGCCTCGTATCCTTGCTGCCAACCAGGGAATCTCCGTTCCCGGCGGTCATATGGCAGGATCCGTTGCTATTGCCGCAGCAAGCATTTCCGATGCGCTTGCTCATGTGGAACAATCCAAACAGGAAAATGTAGATCTGATCAAGCTTATGATTACAGGCGGTGTATTGGATGCCAAAGAAAAGGGTGTTCCCGGCGAATTGAAAATGGCACCGGAGATGGTTGCGGCTGTCTGTGAAAAGGCACATGCCGACGGTTATCTCGTTGCCGCCCATGTGGAATCCCCGGAGGGCGTTCGTGTTGCCTTGGAAAATGGTGTCGATTCGATTGAGCATGGTGCCAAGATGGACGAGGATATGATCCGGCTATTCAAAGAACGTGGTGCATTCCTTTGTACTACGATCTCACCTGCCCTGCCATATGCACTATTTGATCGTTCCATCACAAATGCAACCGAGGTAGAACAGTACAATGGAAATGTTGTCTTTGAAGGAATCGTTGACTGTGCCAAGGCTGCATTAGCCAATGACATCCCAGTCGTACTCGGCAATGATGTCGGCTGTCCTTGGATCACACAATATGATTTCTGGCGGGAGCTATATTATTTCCACAAGTATGTTGGTGTCACCAACTGCTTTGCACTCTATACCGCAACCAAGCGGAGTGCCGAGCTTGCTGGAATCGAATCCCTTACCGGCTCTATTGAAAAAGGAAAATATGCGGATATGATCGTAACCGAAGGCAACCCATTAGAAGACCTACGGGTGCTGCGTAATCTGGAAATGGTAATCTCCAAAGGAACGATCCTTAACCATCCAAAGATCAAGAAAAGAAAACAGGTGGAACAGGAATTAGACAAATTCCTGTAATCCTACTCTGCCTGTTTCATGGCTTTCACCTTTTCCTCGCGTGCTTTGAAGATGCGGGGAAATGAGGTAAAGATCACAATGGTTGTGATAATTCCAGCCACAAAGTCTGTAATTCCCTCTGACATATATACCCCTTTAAATCCAAGAAAATGTGTCAACGTAAAGCAAAGGGGTATCATAATAACCACCTTACGCATCACAGCAAGACATAGTGCTGACTTTGCCTGACCCAATGCCACATTGATATTCTGCAATGTCATCTGCACAAAGAACATGATCGATCCCATTAAGAAAAATGGAGTATATTGTTTGACGATCCGTGTAACATTATCACTTGCTGAGAACAGGTACGCATACAATTCCGGCACCAGCATGGATACTGACCAGATACAAAGTGCAAATACAAACGCAATGATGGTCACATACCGGATTCCCTGCTTCAACCGTTTCGCATTTCCGGTTCCATAATTATAGCTGACAAATGGCTGCATACCGTTTCCAAGACCATTTAACGGCAGCGAGATCAATTGCAGCGCACTCAACATGACCGTAAGTGCCGCCGTATAATCTTTGTCACCACCAGTTGCCTGATTAAGATTAATATTAAAAACAATCTGGATCGCACATTCCGTCAGCGTCATAATAAATGGCGTCACTCCCAAAGATACAATGTTGGCAACTCTCGCCGCTGACAACCGCATCTCGGGTATCCGCAGCCGGAAGATACTTTTCTTAGAAAAGAAAAAGACAAAGATGCATACACAAGAACCCATCTGTGACAATATCGTTGCCAGACTTGAGCCTTTTACTCCCATTCCCAATCCAAAAATAAAGATGGGATCTAATATAATATTGGCGACTGCTCCGATCAGGATGGAACTCATTGCAATAAAAGAGTGTCCCTGCGTCTGAATAAACGGATTCAGTCCCTGTGCGATCATAACAAATATCGTACCACAGGAATAGATTCTAAGATACGATACTGCAAATGAGATTGCACTTGGCGGACAACCAAACCAGACAATGATCTGCTTTGAAAATACAAACACCGTAAGACCTAATGTTATTCCTATGATAGATAACATCATAAATGCCGTATTGAATATCCGGTTTGCTTCGTCTCTATCTCCCTCTCCTAACTTGATTCCTGCCCGTGGTGCACCACCAAGCCCTACCAAATTGGCAAATGCCTGCATGATCAATGTAATTGGCAGCACAATTCCAAGTGCTGCCAAAGCATCCATTCCCGATCCCTTAATCTGGGCGACATACATCCGGTCGACAATGTTATATAAAAATGTAACCAACTGTGCAATGACAGCCGGTATTGTAAGCCGAAACACAAGCGGAAGAATCTTACCTCGTTCTAACTCCTGCGTCATATCCCGCTGCGGCTTCTTCTTTCGTGACATATCATTTCTCCTTACCGGCAATTGTGCATTGCTTCTATCGTTCTTGCCAGATCCTCTTTGGAATGTACAGCCGATACAAACATCGCTTCAAACTGCGACGGTGCTAAATAGATTCCTTGTTGTAACATTGCATTAAAGTATGTGGCATAAGCCTCCGTATCGGATGAAGTTGCACTGTTATAATCTACAACAGGCTCCTTTGTAAAGAATACACTCATCAGCGAACCTACCTGATTTACCTGTACTCTATCCCCAAACGTATTGCGTGCCGCATCCGCTAATTGTCTGGTTGCATCTGCGATCTGTGGATAAATATGGTCTGCATTTTCTTCCAGAATACGAAGTGTTGTAATTCCCGCTGTCGTTGCAATCGGATTCCCAGACAAAGTACCTGCCTGATACACGCCGCCAAGCGGAGCTACCTTTTCCATGATCTCTCTGCGTCCACCGTACGCTGCCATCGGCATACCACCACCAATGATCTTACCAAGTGTTGTCAGATCCGGTGTAATTCCATAATATTCCTGTGCGCCGCCAAGCGATAACCGGAATCCTGTGATCACTTCGTCAAAGATCAGCAACGCACCATACTGTTTTGTGATCTCTCTTAAATCCTCTAAAAATCCCGATTTTGGTGGAACCACACCCATATTCGCAGCTACCGGCTCCACAACTACAGTTGCAATCTCTTTCCCGTATTGTTCAAACAACTGCTTCACAGAATCGATATCATTATATTCTGCCACCAATGTATTCTTCGTATAATCTGCCGGTACACCCAAAGAATCCGGTACTGCCTGCGTAAGAGCACCCGATCCTGCTTTGACTAACAGACCATCGGAATGTCCGTGATAACAGCCACGGAACTTTACAATCTTATCCCGTCCGGTATACCCTCTTGCCACACGAATTGCACTCATGACCGCTTCCGTACCGGAATTGACCAGACGCATCATTTCCATGGATGGCATGATCTCCTGTACCAGTTCTGCCAAAATGGTCTCTTTCTCTGTTGGTGCACCAAATGTAAGACCTTTCTCACAGGCAGTCTGTACCGCCTTGATTACCCGGTCATCGGCATGTCCTAAGATTCCCGGCCCCCACGAACATACATAATCAATATATTCCTTACCGTCTACGTCCACAATCTTTGATCCCTTTGCATGATCGATAAATAACGGACTACGGTGTACTGCCTGATAGGCACGAACCGGACTATTCACACCACCCGGCATAATCTTCTTGGCTTCTTCAAACATATTCTCTGATCTTGTCATTGCTGTCACTCCATCTCATTTTGTGTCTTCTGTTTCATCTGTGTGCCTTTACCAAATTCAACCACAGTTAAATTCCATCTGTAGTCAATTTCTTTGTTGCACGCATATCCATTCCTTATGCATCCTCTTCTAACCACTTAACCACATCTAACGCATGGTACGTTATAATGATCTTTGCGCCTGCACGCTTCATTGCGATCATGTTCTCCATAACGATACGCTTTTCATCAATCCATCCATTCTGTGCTGCTGCTTTGACCATGGAATATTCACCACTTACATTATAGACTGCGATCGGATAATCCGTCCGGTATGACATCTCCTTTACTACATCTAAGTAAGCAAGTGCCGGCTTGACCATAATAATATCTGCGCCCTCCTCGATATCATTTTCACATTCCCGCACCGCTTCTTTGCCATTTGCCGGGTCCATCTGATAGGTTCTCCGGTCACCAAATGCCGGAGCTGACTGTGCTGCATCCCGGAATGGGGAATAATAACCGGATGCAAACTTGGCACTGTATGCCATGATCATCGTATTCAGGAATCCATTCTCATCCAATGCCTGTCTGATATATTCAACTCTTCCATCCATCATATCGGATGGTGCAATCACATCCGCACCTGCCTTGGCAAGGCTTACCGCCATCTTGCCAAGCAGTACCAAAGTCTCATCATTTAAGATCTCATGTCCGCATACTAGACCGCAATGTCCGTGTGAAGTATATTCGCAAAGACACACATCTGCAATGACTAGCAGATTCGGAGCCTTTTCCTTAATATGACGGATCGCACGCTGCGTAATGCCTTCGTCATTATACGCCTCGCTTCCCTTCTCATCCTTATGCTCTGGAATACCAAATATAAGAATTGCCGGAATGCCGGACTTCACGATCCGATCAAGCTCTTCGTCAAACCGGTCAATGGAATATTGATAAATGCCCGGCATGGAATCTACCGGATTCTTCACATTCTCGCCCTCCGTCACAAATACCGGATAGACCAGATCATTCTTACTGATACTTGTTTCCCGTACCAGATTTCTCATTGCATCATTTACCCGTAATCGTCTCATTCGTATCATACTTGTTACCTTCCTATATCAAAATAAAAATCATAATTTTTGCAAACTTCTATACGCTTTACTCACTATTTACTCTATTCTATTATATCCATAATCACAACGTATGCAATGCCTGCAAAACACCCGGCACATCATTGACTAACGCTACCGCATCCGCACGCCCACATTCCTCTAATAGCCGCCGCTTTGTGACATGTCCGATACATATCATCTTTACCGTGTCCGGCAAAGTTATATTCTGCTCCCGCAGCCCCTCGAAAAATGAGCTGACACCCGATGCACTGACAAAGATCAGATAGTCAAGCTGCGGTAAAGCACGGATATCCTTGGTCAATTTGCCCTGCACATCATAGATTGGAAGATCCGTACAACGTATGCCCTGTTCTTCCATATAAATAACCAGATTCGGATTGCCTTGCACCGCCCGTGGAATCAATACCTTAGTTCCCTGCTTCGCATGTTCTGCAAATTCCTTCGCCAATACATCAATCGTATATGCAAATGGTACAAAGTCTGCCTGCAAACCATATTCCGAAAGCTTCGCTGCCGTTCCGCTTCCAAGCACTGCAATCTGAATCCGGGAAAGCGTCCGAATATCGATCTTTAACTGCCGCATCCGTTCAAAGAACAGCCGGATCGCATTCTGACTGGTGAACATCAGCCAGTCGTATTCCGCTAAATGTTGCATCTCCTCTGATAGCTGTTCCATCGCCTTCGTCTGCACCACTTCCATATCACACAACAACACCGGCTGCATGGATAATTCTTCCACTCCGCATTTCAGCTTATGCCACAACAGACCGGAGGCTGTGATTCCAACCTTCGGTAATGCCGCCTGATCACAATAGGACAACGCTGCCGTGTCTCCGATCACAATAACAGCAGGAGACGGTATCTTTGCCTCTTCCACCTTTTCTGCAATTGTTTCCAATGTTCCTGTTACCTTACGCTGATAGCAGGTCGTTCCATCTGAAATAACCGCAACCGGTGTATCCGCTCTCTTTCCTGCGGCAATTAACCGCTTTGCAATCTGGAAAAGATTCGACAATCCCATCAGAAATACAATCGTTCCTTCCATCTTTGCAATCGTATCATAATCGTAATCTGGTTCATTAATTGAGGTCTTCGTATGTCCGGTAATCACATGAAAGCTCCGGCTCACCTCACGATGCGTAACCGGAATCCCTGCACATTCTGGAACTGCAATCGCAGATGTCACACCGGGAATCACTTCATAGGCAATCCCCTCTGCCTGTAATGCTTCTATCTCTTCTCCTCCTCTGCCAAACACAAAAGAATCCCCGCCCTTTAAGCGCACCACATAATCATGCCGCTTGGCACATTCCACTAATATCTTATTAATCTCTTCCTGCTTGCGGTAATGACTCCCCGCCTGCTTTCCCACATAGATCTTCTCACAGGATACCGGAACCTCTTCCAATAATTCCTCATTGGCAAGCCGGTCATAGATAATGGCATCACATTGCCGTATCTTCTCTAATCCTTTTACCGTGATCAATCCTGCATCTCCAGGGCCTGCACCAACCAAATATACTTTACCCATGTTGCAATACTCCAATCTCTATCTGCTCTATTCTATCAAATGTGTATTGTTAAGGTTTGCAAAATGCTTCGCACTTTGCAAACTATTTTGTATTCCCTCTTTATCTGGTACTCAAAACCATATTTCATGCACTTTTCCATTTTCTTTGAACAAATATATTCCGTTTATTGACTATAAATCATTGCTATACTTTAACTTCTGCAATAATTGTTGCACCTGCTCTACGGCAAGATTGCTATAGTCTGACCGCGGTGCCATGCCATCTACATAAATGAGTTTTCCATTCATTTCCTTCATAATGCGAAGCTCAATCTTATCCGCAGTTAAATTTGTCGCAACACCAACCGCCTCATGACAGCCTGCATTTAATAAACGTAAGACTTCCTGTTCTGCCTGTAATTGCAGCCATGCATCAGAATCAGATATCTTTTTCACGCATTCTGCAATCTCATCCTGCTCCCGTCCTTCTATCGCAATGATTCCCTGCCCTCCGGCTGGCAGCATATCTTTTACGTCAAAATAATGATATTCCAGTTCTTCCTCCTGCAACAGATTCAAGCGCCGCAACCCGGCAGCCGCAAGCACTACTCCGTCATATTCTCCATCCCGTAACTTACGCAAACGCGTCGGCACATTTCCCCGGATCGATACGCATTGCACATTCGAATATAACTGTTCGATCTGACATTGCCGCCGCAAAGAACTCGTTCCGATGTGATACGGCTTCAATGCTCTCTGCGGATTTCCAGACTTCATGCGTTTCCCTGTCGAATCTGTATTTTCTGCTTGTATTTCTCTTTCCTTTTCCAGCCGGTCACTTGTACCTGACTCTTGTTTTCTCTCCTGCAATAAATGTTCGACCTGTAATGGATAATCTTTTCTTGTCACTAGAACATCCCTTACATCTTCTCTTGGAAGCACACCACATATTGTAAGTCCCTTGGCTAATTCCATCGGCATATCCTTTGCACTATGAACCGCCAGATCGATCTTCCCCTCCTGCAAGGCTTCCTCAAACTCTGTTACAAACACACCTTTTCCCCCAAATTCCATCAGTGGTTTATCTAAGATCCGGTCTCCCTCTGTGCGAAGGATCACTGTCTCGCACACACAGTCCGGATATGCCTTGCTAATCGCATTGATGACCAATTCCGTCTGCTTTCGTGCTAATTCACTTCCTCTTGTTCCGATTCGGATTTTCATAACTTAACAGTCTCCTTCATTCTTTTAGCATTACTCATTATATTAAACGAGTTTTAATTGAGTGATAATTGAGTTTTATTTTAAAAAACTCAATTATCACTCGACTCATCATATACAACATATTTAGCTGCCGGCCCTTTTCCCTTTAAACTAATCAATGACTCACTTCTCATTTTGTCAAGCACACTTCTTGCTTGCTGTTTTGTAAATCCACACATCTCCTGAATTTTAGCCGATGTGATTTTATCATTAATTTGCAAATATTCCAAAATCATATTTTTAGCTTTAATATACTGAACCGTCTTATCTCTGGTATACTCTACATCTGATTTTAATGCCTCATAAACCTTTGCCGTCAACATGTAGTCTTTACCAACAATCTCAATCAAACCACTATCAATCAACTCATTACAAGACTTCTTTGTTTCATCCAAAGATTTTTGGACTTTTCTTGATAACTCCGATAGTTGTTCTTTCCTATTATCTAAAAGTTCTCTTAATATCATCATCTCTGCTAACGGCATAATCTTGCTATTCTTATCCTGTACCCCAGTGATAAACTTTACAAACTCTGTATTATCTATTGCGCTAAATATTGTTAAGGAAACTGCATCATTAAATGATCTGTATCTTGGATAAGGTTTTCCCATTGAAACCATATCCTTAAAAATAATGTCTACTCCCTGACCCGTTCTCTGAACATATTTTAAATTTTGAAGTGTCTCTGCTATTAATTTATTTCTTGGGATAGATGGATGCGTTATTATGTTATCCTCTGTGATACCATCTGGAAAACCACCAGGATTTTCTATCACTATACGATCCGGATATTGCTTTACGTAAACAGCTGCATTACTCTGATAATCTCTATGAGACAGTGCGTTAAGTAGCGCCTCCTGAAATACTCTTTCTGGGAATTCCTCAACTTCAAGTCTGAATAATCCAACCTGAATATTCTCTATCTTGCTATAAGTTTGTATTCTCTCTGTCAACTTATCAATAACACTTATCAGCGGCAACTTCAGATCCAGTCTCGCATCGTATTCCTCTAAATTGTCAGATGAATAATGCAAATAGATAACTTCTGCTTGTGGCAACAACCTCTGAATAGATGTTTCTTTTCCAACAAACAGCAATCCTGCAATCGTCAATCGTTCCACATCTCCATCAAATTTAACAAGTTGTAAATCCCTCAAAAAATCAATATCATCCATATCCGGTAAAGTAGATTTAGACTCTCTAACCCTCAGTTTTTCCTTTAAACTATATACTTCCAGTTTATTTACATCATCAAGAGTACTTTCACTTATGATTCGTCCCGAAAAATCCAGATTCTGAGCAGAAGAATATACTTTACCGAGTTCGTCAGGATATGATGGTTTGGAATTTCTTCCTAAACGTTTTAAACATCTTCCATCCGTAGTTGTATATGTTTTTCCATCTGCCTTGACCGATATTGCAATAACAAATTTTCCTTCATACTCAAAGTCTGATATTTCAGTAAATAATGGTGGCACTGTCTTATCATAGATTCCCTCTTTAATACGCTGTCCATCATAGTTTCTATCACACCCTGTCACCGCAATTGGTTTATCTTCTACTCCAAAATAAACAGTTCCACCCTTTGTATTGGCAAATGCTATTAATTCATCAACTGCAAGAGAAATAATTTCTTTCATATTTTTTGTGTTTACCCATGTCTTGAATTCAACTGTATCATTTTCTCCCTCATCCAAGATTTTCTTAAATTCTTCTTCTGTCATTAAAACATCACCTTCTTTCTCCATTATTATTCCCAAATGTAATATTCCTCAATTCGTCTGCTAACTTTTTACACCCGACTCTGCTAATATTACCGTCAACCTTATCATTTACTAACAGATTAATATTGCTATCCCCTTATGTTAATCTCATTCGCAACTTGTTCCTCCGGGATTTCTCCCTCATGTTCTAACCCATACTGCAATAACCGCTCAAAGATCTCTTTTCGTTTAGTTTCCGAACCAACCTTAGAAAGCACCAGTTCCCTGCACGCTCCCATATTTGCCAGTAAAGTTCCATAATAATCCGGAATCCCTTTCTGAATCGTCTGCTTCAAATGTGACGCCGCTACCGGGCTTTGCCCTCCGGTCGAGATTGCAATGACCAGATTATCCTGCTTCACCATTGCCGGAAAAATAAACGAGCAATCTTCTTTCATATCCACTGCATTTACTAATATATTGCGTGCTTTGCAAAGCTCTGCAACATGATGATTTCGTTCCTCGCTGTCCGTTGCCGCCACTACAAAATCCATGCCTTCTATATCCGAATCCCAAAAAGCACGGTTCACGATCTGAATCTGTGATGCATAGACAGAGAATGCATCACACACCTGCTCTGCCACGACTGTAATCTCTACCCCAAATGGCAGTAATTTCTTCACCTTATGAAGTGCAATCTTACCGCCACCAACTACCAGACACTTCTTATTATTCACTTCTATCATAAACGGAAAGTATGCCATTCCTTTATCTCCTGTCCTCTTTCTTACTTTCTTTCACAATCTTGGTAAGAACCATCTCTAACTGCTCGCTATCCAATGCATCCCGCAGATAAGAGATCATTTTGCAGAACCATTTTTCCTGAAATGATTCCTCCTGCTTGATCTGAAACTCCCGGATCAATAATTTCTTCTGCACTTCCTCCACACACTCTGCTAAAATGTTCTTCGCTTTGTCAATCTCATTTAGCTTGATATTATAATTCTCACTCGATAGATTCTCAAAATAATCAATATCGTATAACGTAACGTCATCTAGCTGTGCCAGCTCCTGGTCGATATCATATGGAACCGCCAGATCGACCAGCAAATATTCCTGCATTTTTCCACACTTCTTCTCAAATGCATCCTTCGTTATGGTATAATGCGGACTTCCTGTCGCACTCACCACCGCAGATACCCCTGACAATTCTTCATACCGCTTGTCAAATGGTATCCATGCGATTTCTTCTCCCCCTTGCAGCATTACTCCATCTTCCCTAATATGGGAGCGTGTTGTCCCCGTCACGCAAATCCCCTTCGAAATCAGATCTTTTGCTACAATCGAACCAATCTTTCCTGTTGCACCAATAACAAGCACCTTTTTCGGCAACTCTTTTTCTTCCAAATAATTCTCCACCATATTGGCAGTCAACGTACCGATTGACACCGGCGTATTCGAGATTGCAGTCTCTGATTTTGTCAGCTTCGCACAGTTAAAGGCTCCCTGAAAAATGATATTTAACTCGCTATTCACAACCCCCTGCTCCTTCGCCGATAAATACGCTTCTTTGACCTGTCTTAATATCTCATCCTCGCCTAATACCATGGAATCTAACCCAGCGGTCACCTTGTATAAATGCTGTACAGCACGTTTTCCCGAATAATACAGACAATACTGCTTCATCCATTCCCGGTCAATCTTCTTGTATCCGGCAAACCAGTTCTCAATCTTACTAAGATACGCCTTACTACCCGTAAAATAGCACTCACTCCTATTACAGGTTGACACGATCACTCCGCCTGTAATCCACTGTTCCTTGATCAATTTATCTAAAAAGACTTTCGCCTCTTCCTCTAAAAATGAAAACCGCTGACGCACATTTGCAGGTGTCTTCTTAAAACTTACGCTTATGCAAAACATATATGTCTCCAACCTTTCTATCCTACTTTACTACAAATGCCCGACCGTTACAAGACCTCTACCCTTGCACAGCGTAAATGAAGACGGACGCGCATGTTTTAGGTTGTGAACCCGGCTTTGGGCGGTGTCATATTGCAGCAGGCACACTTGCGTTACGGGCTCGCACGCAACAGACACTAATGCTCCTTATAATAAGCGAAATAAGCGAACTCACGTAAAAGAGGATATGGATTCTTGAATGTATATATATTATACGTATACGTTCTTAATCCATATCCTCTTTTGGTTCGTTCTGCTTATTATTACGTCGCAAAGTGCTGGCGTGCTCCACGTACCTGCTTGCAATCATGACAGACCGCCCCTGCCGGGATTTACTTTTTTTGAACATGCACTGTTTATCGTGTGATCTAATTACGGATGTGCTTATCGCCACCCCGAAGCCGCCCTGTCGTTAGTGCAGGTAATTTACGTAATGGCAAGCTATAGGACGTATGGTGGAAGTAAGCTTATCAATAAAGCTATTCTTTATTTCTGTGAGTTGATAATTTCATGT
>CACWQE010000038.1:25950-26421 GCA_902762905.1 uncultured Lachnospiraceae bacterium
TGTCGTTGGTGCAGGTAATTTACGTAATGGCAAGCTATAGGACGTATGGTGGAAGTAAGCTTATCAATGAAGCTATTCTTTATTTCTGTGAGTTGACAAATTCATGTAAGTATGAGTCTATACCGTACTTATTATATACACGAAAACCGGACATGGGTGAGTATACACACTAATTATACGTGTACATAATTATACGTGTGCATAAACCATGTCCGGTTTTATTTGTTTTGTCTTATATCTGGCAACATATATTCTTCTGCCCTGACACGTAGCCAAACTGTTAATGTTAACTACAACCAAGGTTCCGATACCTTATTAACGCCGAACGGCTTCGGGTGGGCGATAAGCACAGCGTAGGTAATTTCTAAATATAAACAGCGCGAAACATAATAACATAAATATCGGTTGCAAGGATATAACATCTATCATAAGCAGGTACTTCAGAACCGCCGGTAATTCCTTGAGCACTTA
>CACWQE010000039.1 GCA_902762905.1 uncultured Lachnospiraceae bacterium
TTATAAAAATATTCACCATAAGCCGCCTTTTCATAAGTTCCGCTTACCGCACTCAACAATCCCAGATAGCCACCTTCCACTCTTCGCAGACCATGCCCTCTATCCGACTCCGTGCTATATTTCACATCTTCAAAATTATGACTATTATTACTATCGTATCCAGACACATACTGCATTTCTATTGTCTCCGGATTCGGATTATCCGTCTTGATATAGATCGGCGTACAGCCGCTATCGTATAGACCATTCGCATTAAATCCTCCATTATATACATTCGCTAACAGATAGCACTTGTATGTATACTTCGCTTTCAGATTCGCTATAATTGACATTATGGCAATTCTAGGCTTGCTTGTATTCTGACTAATACAGGATATTCCGACCTTACCGCCCTTAAGCACCGTTACCAAGCCATTCTGATCTACGGTTGCCACAGACGGATTACTGGAATTCCAGATAACAGGAGCATTGGAAGGAACCACCGTTGCAGTAAGCTGGTAGGTATCTCCCTCGGTCAATGTCATTTCTGTTCCCTGGTTGATCGTGATCGATGTTGCTGCGATCACTTCTTCTTTTTTCTTTTCCGGTGAATTCTTCTCTTCTTCGTCATCATCATCGACATCGCCTGACTGATGCTTCTTTCCCTCCTGATTCACTGTGACCTTACAACGATATGACTTACGATTGT
The DNA here is from genome assembly GCA_902762905.1 of uncultured Lachnospiraceae bacterium. Taxonomy (GTDB): domain Bacteria; phylum Bacillota; class Clostridia; order Lachnospirales; family Lachnospiraceae; genus CAG-590. Next base: position 689 of record CACWQE010000039.1, read on the forward strand.
ATATCACCTTGATCGTGGTTTTCCCCGAATGCTTCGCAGTAATCGTGGCATTCTGCTTATACTTACCAGAAGCCTTTACTGTAGCAACTTTCTTATTGGAAGATGTCCATTTCACCTTCTTAAGCTGCTTTTTTGATAACTTCTTATACTTTACCAACTTAATCTTCGTCTTCGTTCCGGCATCCATCGCGATCGATGTTGCACTTAACCTTGTGGTCTTCGTAGCTGCTTCTACCGGAACTGAAATCATAAGCAGCATAGCTGCCATTATAATCCATCTTACTGCCTGCTTCATGAGAACCCCTCCAATCAATATATCATTATTACTTGATTCGAATGTAAATATTTCTGTATATATTATATCATTTTTACATTTATTTTTCAAGTTTTAGTTCACTATACATTCCTTGTTTATCATTATTTTTCCTAGTTTTTCTCGCCTTTTAATTTATTTTTCACGTTTTGAAAAGCATTCTTTCCTCCATCTCAAATTCATTCATTAGTTTCCTATATACTCGCGGATTATACTCACCACTTTTCAACTTGCAAGGACAACATTGCCGGCAACATACGGCATAATAACCGCATCCAAATTGTTCCTTAATCCTATCAAATTTGATTTCTTTTTGAATTCTTGTTTCCAGCCGCATATTACCAGCTCTCCTTCCTATTATTCAAATGGCAGATCATCAACACCATCCGGGATATTCATGAACCCATCTGCTTTTGCATCAGCTGGTGATGGTCTTTCTCCTGATCCAGCAGATGCATTTTTACTCTCCGCAAATTCCTGTTCTTCCACAACTACATCGGTTGTATATACTTTTACACCATCCTTATTTGTATAACTACCCGTTTGCATTCTACCTGTTATACAGATCTTTGTACCTCTCCTAAACCATTTTTCTGCAACCTCAGCAGCACGTCCAAACGCTACACACGAAATGAAATCTGCCGTCTGCTCTCCATCCTTTTGAAAACGTCTCTCTACTGCAAGTGTGTACCTTGCAATAGCTGTTGTTTTCTCTCCCTCCGTATAACGTACTTCAGGATCTCTTGTTAAACGCCCCATTAAAATTACTTTATTCATACTCATCCGCTCCTTATACCATTAATTATTTTTCAATCCATTTACATCCTCTAAGAACAGTTCAATATTATTGTTATAAATATACATAAGCATGTATTTCAACTTATACTGTTGATAATCCCGTTCCTGAACGAGCACCTTATACCGATATGTTTTTCCATTCCTCTGCATTAAAATGAAATTCTTTCTGCAGAGTTTAGAAATAAACGTAGATACCGTTTGTGGTGACCATCCCTTTCCATGAAGATCATTAACCTGTAATAATATATCTTGAAGCACAGGTTCTGTCTTGCAATCCCAGATTGCCTTCATTACAAACTCTTCACTAGGTGTCAATTTGCCTTTCAGTGTCATAATATATTCCTCCTTCTCGTAATAAATAAAAAACGACTCATCTATGTGAATCGCTTAATTTCATGTCCTCCGTGATTGATTGTTTTCTATTCTAATAAACTTTGCTTTTCTTCTTTCCATTTTCGAATACGCCTGATTTCTTTACTCATATGCACCTTACCTTCCGGATGCCAATCTTCGCGCATACTTGCAAGAGCATCTTCTATATCTATTACCAACTCCTTCAATGATCTCTTTTCTTCATCGGGATAAGTAAACTCGTCCGGATGATTCACCACATATTTTCTCTGATTCCGCAGATCTTTAATTTCATCTACCATATCCAGATAATCCTCCGGCTCATAACCCCAGCTAAGCAGATGGTTGAGAAGCGTCTGCTCCGGTTGTAAACTGAACCAACACCGTTCAAACCATTCCCTGGCATATGCCCTTTCATCACTGCCATTAGAATATGTCCCTCCAACCAGATCTCCAATGAAATTTTCAAGCAATTCACCAACACCCAGATTATACCGACCACACAGATCAACCAGTCTGTCACAATCGGCATCTGATAACTTAACCGTTATCTGTCGTTTCCTGATTGTTTTCATTTCTTTCTGTTGTTGATTCCCCATAACCGGAATACTCATATGCATACCTCCTAATCCTGTAAGGCATTTTCAAAATAGAATTGCAATGCTTTATCAATCACACTTTCAATATCCTTTTTACTTTGTTCCGGTGCGAAATATTGTTCATACTTTTTCATAACCTTTCCTGAAATAGAAAATGCCTTTGGTCTTCCCGGATTCTTTTTCTTCTTTACCCCGGAGAGAACTTCTGTCATGGTGGCTATAGTAAGTTTCTTATCCTTCTCCAACTGCCGTATCAACTTCGCTCTTGTGATATCGCACTTATAAACACCTGATTGCATTAATTCCGCAAATAATTTCTGTTGTTCTTCTCCGATATAGGATAATTCAACTGCTGTCTGTAATGGAACAATTCCCTCATCTAACAACTTCTTAATACCCTCGTTTAATTTATCAATTCTAATGTAACGTGCTATCGTTGCTTTCGATAAATCATATTGCTCTGCAACCTTCCTAACCCCCACTGTCTCACCGTGAGACACTTGCCCGTCATCCCTTGATTCATAAGGGTTTGCATAGGTTTTTAAATAAGAATTAATTTCATCCAAAACCTGCTTTTGATGACCACCATTTTGAACAGCCGTATAATAATCGGCAAGTACAGCTGCACGCTCTGAATATGTCATTTCCTCAAAGGATCTTTGACAATTCGTAATCGTTACATAAGCCCTGGCATCCTCTTCAGATAATCCCTGCTTAATAATACACGGAAGTTTTATTTCCTTTTTAAGGGCGATTTTCTTTCTGGTATGTCCGGCAAGCATCTCATATTCTGCATTTACCGGATACGCTGCATCAGTTGCCGGACGTACTATGCAAGGTGTTATAAATCCATATGCCTCAACTGATTCCTCCAACATTTTCATTTTGGAATCGGAGCAAGGCTTAAATTTATGATCCTTGTAATCCGCAATCTGAGATGGATTTAAATAAACAATATCCCCTTCACTATCTGGTATGCCAAAAAGATCATTCAGTGCATTCAGATTATTTGGCTTACGTTTATTTTCTTTTTTCTGGTTTGATTTCTGCGCTTCTGTAATTCCAACAAAACTACTCATTCTCAATTACCTCCTGTGCCAATTGATTATAAATATCTGCAACCGGGCTTTCCCCTTTCTTAATTCCACTCTCCGAAAATACAACCAATGGCTGCTGATCACGGACAGAATGGCTGACATGAGTTAGTGCCGGCACTACAAAATCATATACATTAATTGCATCCTCAAACCGCTCCTTTACTTCATGAACAGTCTTAATATCCTCATTATATGTTTTATTAACTGCACAGAACAAAATCCCCTCAATATCCAGAGAAGGGTTTAAGCGCCGTTTTACACGCATTATATTCTTTAGGAGTAGTTCCATGCCAAGTGATGATAGTTTTTCTGCTTTTAGAGGTATTAACGCGCTGTCAGCAGCAACCAACGCATTCATTGTGGTCAACCCTAATGATGGCCCACAATCAAGTAAAATATAATCATATCTTTCTTTGACCTCATCAAGGATCAATTTCAAGATCTGTTCACGCTGCATAGCATTCACTAATGCTGTTTCAACGGAAGCCATTTCTACATTACATGTCATATAATCCATAGCAATATTACCAATATTCCGATGAAAGATATAATCATCCACCCTGCATTCCTCTTCATCCACTGCAATGTACTGTAACATCAGTTGTGCAATCGTAGCTCTTACCTCATCCGGACTTTCATGTCCCATACAGTATGTTAGATTCCCCTGCTGATCCATATCAACAAGCAACACTTTTTTTCCTGCTTGTGCTAAACAAGCTCCTAAGTTAAATGTTGTGGTAGTCTTTCCAACTCCACCTTTCTGATTCACAATCGTAATTGTCTTTGCCATAATACATACCTCCGTATTTTAATAATATTTTTACCTCACATCAGAAAAGGCGCAGCAGGTTGCAACACTACTACGCCCGGTGAGGTATGTCGTGCTTTCGCACATATATGAAAAAAGGATACTGAAAAGAAAATATATCTAATCAATATCCTTGTTTCAACATACTATTTACTTGTCTTTATAAAATAAACATATCCACTTGATACGGTAGCTTTCCTTTCCTTCGCAATTGATACCCGCCATGTCCGGCATCAATAATGATCGTCGGTTTCATATCCGACCTCCACGTTCTCTCACCTTACTATATGCAGATTCTTTTCGCTCCGTTACACTGTACAATAACTATAATACATAAAAGAAAGGAATGCCCTACTCCACCGTATGCGTACGCAGATATTGATCTCCCTTCTCCTTCAGCCATTTTCTCCGCATACGGTAATCGGGCAATACCTGCTCCACCAGTGCCCAGAATTCTTTCGAATGATTCATCTGTATCACGTGACATAATTCATGAACCACCACATAATCAAGAATGGCATCTGGAAGTAACACCAAATGCCAATTATACGATATCGTACCCGTACTGCTACAGCTTCCCCACCGGGTCTTCTGATCCGCAATCCGTATTCTGTTATAATCAACGCCTAAAATCTTCTTATAATAATCCGTACGTTCTGTTAATCTGATTCTTGCCTGTTGTCGTAATACACGCTCCTGCTCTCTACTATAAACAATCCGGTTCTTACGATTATCTTCCATCCGCTTTACCTGTTTGTAGATCCAGTATCGTTTCTGATTCAGAAACCGTTCAATGATTTCCTGTTTCATATACAAAGGAGCCTTAATCATCAAAGAACCGTCTTCCTGTATTCCGATTGACAAGGTCTTCCGCTCCTTACGTTCTAATACAACCGGAATTGTCTTGTCTTCAATCGTAATATAAGAAAGATCCTGTTTCTCATTCACCTTTGTCTTCCTCTTTTCTTCCATATTCCTTGAAAAATCCCTTTTCGTGTTCCTTGGCATCATATAAAGCTTCATCTGCCAAATGCAACAATTCCGTAATATCCCTCTTAGAATCTGTACTACAGATATAACCTCCGGAAGACCGGATTGCTCTCCATTCATCCGTTGATAACTGCACATTGCTTTTCAACAACCGCAGCCAGAATTGCTCCAACTGTTCTTTGATCTGTTCCCTTGTATAATATCCATGTACCAACATACAGAACTCATCTCCAGATCGTCTTGCAGGAAGAAAATGTTCCTCCGGCTGACTATCTAACATCATGGCAAAGCTTTGCAGATACCGGTCTCCGACATCATGCCCGTAATTATCATTAATCTGCTTAAATGCGTCAAGATCCATCATAACAACCGCATACATCTCTCCCGGTTGTATTGTTCTGATAATTCCCGCTGCCTGCTGTTTGAAATACTGATAACGGCTAAGACCGGTCAACTGATCATGATTATTCTCATAATGTATCCGGTTACGTTCTTCTACCTCCTTGGTAGCATCAGTAATAACACCCAGATAGCCACCATTTTCCTCTAATAGATGAATTCTCACATACCTATTATTATTCACCTGAAACGTATCGCTACCCTCTTCAATTGGATGCTCCATAATATCCCAGAGCCATTGTACAAATCTCTGCTTCTCCTCGTAGAAATACTCAATATCCTCTTCAGACAGATCCAACATCTCTTTCAATCCTTTGGTTACATACACATGCTCCCAACTTGGTTGATATTCAAATGCAACCAATGGCATTCCACTCAACTCTATAATCTTTGCAATCTGATCCGAAGAGTTTATGACACTCTGCACCATCTGATTGATGCCCTGACTTAGCTGTTCAAACTCTGGATTACCTCCTACCGTAACCGTGGTATCATAATTGCCACCTGTGATTCGTGCTAAGTCTCTTAATATCTCATGAACACCATTGATCACCTTACTCTTCAAGAGATAATTGAGCAACAGCAGGATGATCACTTCCACACAAACGAGACAGAATAACGTCATAAATATGTTATATGCCAGATTGCGGAATACAACACGAACCGGAATAGATGCTCCGATCAATGTATCTTTATATTCCCGCGTTACTACATACCAATAACTTCCATCCTGCTTCTTCCTGATTGCTCCTTTCGAACAATCAGCAAAACGTTCTGTCGTATAGCGTTGTTGCAATTCTTCATCTGGCATTCCACCCGAGAGTGCCGTCAACACATCCTTTTTGCAATCAATGGAGAACAATTCTTCTCCTTCATCGGTCGGAAACAGGGAAAAGATATATTCATAAGTATTCCTCTGTGTCTCCTTCTTCTGTCTTCCAGGCACCAATCCAACCTGAACAATTCCCTTCTGTCCTCTTCTGGCAACTGCTACATATTTCATCTCTTTGCCTTCTGCCGCATTCGGACGTTCATCCTGTATATAATAATTCGACTCATCATAATCTTCTAAAATTGATAGAAACTCTGCTGTCTGATCGTCATCATGAAAGTCTAATCCGATATACTTCGCAACCGATGAATATATGATATAGCCCTTATCATCAATGACATGAATCTCATCCACATCTAATAACGTTGCCAGCTTCTTAAGCTGTGATACGCTCTCAAACACCTCTTCATTATGTTCTAATATATATGCCGTTGCTTTCGCACGCGTCAGATAATCCACATTGAGATTGGCGTTAATGGAATCTAACTCCGTATCATTGTTCTTCATCGTCTGTATGATCTGATTCAATTTGTTGGAAAATGTCCGATACTGCTGATTACGCAAAGAGATCACCGCAACCACGGTATTTAGGGCAAATAATATCAATATTGCAATTGTTACGATTATGATTGCATTCTTTCGAAATATCTTTTGCACAGAACTACCCCCATTTGTCGAATGGTGTCATTTACAGTCTTCTACTTATTGTAACACAATGTACAAAAAATAGAAACCATTTTATACGTTTTATCCAAAAGGATTTTATTACGTGGTAAATCGCAATGCATCTATCGGACGTTTATTTGCTGCTTTCTGTGCCGGATAGATACCAAACACAACACCAATGCATACCGAAAAGGCAATGGCGATCCAGACAACCTGCAACGATAATGTTGCGCTCAGAGAGGAAGATACATGATTGATTGCAAAAATTATGACGATTGAGAGTACAATTCCAATCGCACACCCAATCACACTTACCAGTAACGCCTCTAACAGAAATTGTAACAGAATCGTGCGTTTTCTTGCGCCGATTGCTTTTCGTATTCCAATCTCTCTTGTACGTTCCGTTACAGACACCAGCATGATATTCATAATCCCAATTCCACCTACTAAAAGAGAAATTGCCGCAATCCCACCAAGCATCCATTTCATTGTATCATTTACACTGCTCATTGTTTCCATGATCGTAGAAGAATTCGTAACAGAGAATGCATCTTCGTCTCCTGATAAACGTTCATACAGATACGCCGTTATCTCCTGTTCTACCTGATCCATGCTGTTTTCATCCGCAGAAGACACATAAAAATTCGTCACTTCCCTGCTATTACCTGTGATCTTTGACAACACAGAAAATGGAATATATGCCTCTAACCGTTCAGAAACATTTTGGAACCATTGCCCACCTGCGCTATCTCGTACAGGCAAATGACGCCGGAAGTATCATTGCCCTCATTGATTATTCATCTGAAGAACAGACAAACAACCAGTTATTGTTGATCTCCGGTATCTTAGGCGGCATTGGTCTGATCCTGTTTGGATTCCTGTCCTACATTCTGTCCGGTCTTATGGTACGTCCGGTTACAGAAGCTTTTGACAAACAACGCCAGTTCATATCTGATGCCAGCCACGAGTTGAAAACCCCAATCGCAGTTATCTTATCAAACAGCGAATTGCTAAGCGATACCTTTGGCGAAAACCGTCAGCTATCCTACATCAAACAGGAATGTGACCGCATGCACCACCTTGTCACCTCTCTGCTAACCCTTACCCGCTTAGAACAGACACCCGACAAAGAATTAGAAAAGTCGGACTTCTGTATCAGCGACGCCTTATTAGAACGGATTCTTCCTATGGAAAGTATTGCTTTTGAAAAAGGCATTGTCATGGAAAGTGATATCCTCCCCGATCTGACATTTTACGGCGTCAAGAAACAGATCCAGCAGTTAGCCGGTATCCTGATCGACAATGCACTGACCTATACCAGTCCACAAGGACAGATTCAGATCACATTAAAAAAGGAATCCCACCATCTGATATTTACCGTAAGTAATACCGGTGATGAGATTCCTGAATCGGAACGTATCCGATTGTTTGAGCGTTTCTATCGTTCAGACAAAGCCCGCAGCCGGACAGCCGGACATTTCGGACTCGGACTTTCTATCGCACAGTCCATTGTTGCCAACCACAAAGGACAGATTCATGTAGAAAGTGCCAACGGCATGAATTCTTTCATTGTCAGTCTGCGCCAGTCCGATAATCATAAATAATTATTTCGCAGCTTTTTCTGCCTGTATCACCTTCTGGAATTCTTTCATATCCCGTGCAATCTCACCACTTAGAATGAGCAGGCAGATAAGGTTCGGAATTGCCATCAGTGCATTGGCAATATCCGATAAGTTCCACACAAGATCTAATGTCTGTGTTGCCCCAATATAAGCAACCAGAGAGAAGATAATACGATAGATCATATTATACTTATGCGTTCCTAATATGTATTCAAAGGCTTTCTCGCCATGATATTCCCAACCAAGAATCGTTGAAAATGCAAACAGGGTAATACCGATTGCTACTAACCAACCGCCTGCGGAACCAAGCACAGTCTTAAATGCCTGAATCGTAAGAGAAGAACCAACTACCAGATCATCCCGGATGTAAGAGCCATCCTTTCCAAAATTATAGACATTCTTATCATCACCCTGCCAGGTTCCTGTTATGCTGTTCTCTGCTACTTCTGCTTCGGTTACTCCGGTTGCGATCAGATCTGCATCCCCTTCATATGGTGTCAGCACAATCGTTGCATCCTTGCCCTTTAATGTAACCTGTGTATCACTGTCTACAATCATATCATATTCGCTTGTTGTCACTTTATTATTCGCCGAAGCCTCAACGATCAGTTTGTTATCTGTCACCGTATAGGTTCCCACTGCACTCTGTGCTGTCATTCCAAGCACACCGGAAGATGCAATGGCAAGACCGGTGATCGTACAAACCACAATCGTATCCCAGAAAGTTCCTGTCATATTGATGTAACCCTGACGTACCGGATTATCGGTTGTAGCTGCGGCCGCTGTGATCGCTGCTGAACCCATACCAGCTTCATTGGAGAACACACCTCTTGCAACACCATACCGCATGGCCCCCATCATAGAGGACACTACCGTACCAAGTGCACCGCCTGCAACTGCCTTGACACTAAATGCCATCGAAAAGATCATGGCTACACCAGATGGCAGATTACTGATATTACCAATAATAACTGCCAGACCACAGATCACATAAAAGATTGCCATAGCCGGAACTACTACCGAAGATACCTTGGAAATACTCTTAATTCCTCCTACAATAATCAATAACGCACATACTGTTATGATAATGCCGACCACCGCAACCGGAATGTGGAATGTTTCATTTAACGCAGATGCGATTGAATTCGCCTGTGTCATATTACCAATACCAAAAGATGCGACTACCGCAAAGAATGCAAACAGCCATCCAAGTACACTACCAAACTTCTTATGCTTAAATGCTTTCTTCATCGTGTACATTGGCCCACCGGACATTTCACCTTTCTCATTTACTTCCCGATACTTGATCGCAAGCATACATTCCGAAAACTTTGATGTCAGCCCGAAACAGGCTGATATCCACATCCAGACCAAAGCACCCGGACCACCGGATACCATAGCCGTTGCCACACCTACAATATTACCGGTTCCAATGGTAGCTGCTAATGCAGTAGTCAATGCGGAAAATGGAGACACATCCCCTTCTCCCCTGCTCTTTGTTCTCGCCTCTTTACTCAATGTACTTTTCAGCGCATAGGGAAGATTCCTCCATGGAAGAAATCCCGTCCGGATCGTTAAATAGATTCCAGTTCCCACTAACAAGACCAACATCACAGGGCCCCATACAAAATCATCTACTTTACTTACAATTTCTGAAAAATTCATCTTGCTCCCTCCTTTTTTGCATAAAATAAAAAAAGAAGACACTACTCGTGTAATGTCCTCCTTTGGAATAACTTAACTATACACACTTTTGATATCAATTGTCAACAAAAATATGTATATTTTTATCTATCTTCTTCATTTTCTTAAGTAAATACCCTTATTCGACAGATTTCAATGATTCTGCCATATCGATCCCTTCCAGCTTACGTGACATAAAGAGATTCACAATCTGATTAAACAGCAAAGTAAGTACCACACTGATCACATAGCTTACCGCCGTTACATGCACATCAAATGCAATTGCATCAATCTGGATCTGATTCATGATAAACGCATGCAGATAATGACCGATCACTAATCCGACCAGACTGCCAAGCAGTGTCAGTATCATATTCTCACGGAATACATAAGAATTCGTCTCTTCCTTATAGAATCCTAACACCTTGATCGTGGCAATCTCACGGATCCGTTCCGTAATATTAATATTATTGAGATTATAGATGACAACAAATGCAAGCATCGCTCCACAGGCAATGACCAACATAACAATATAATTAAGGCTGCTCATCATGTCTGCTACTTTATCCTTAAGATCCTGACTAATCGTAACAGAATTAATATCCTTTTCTTTCATAAGCGCAGCAGCCACCTCGTCTGCATCTGCCCCTTCTTTGACATTTATAAAGAATGCATTCCAATCCGGTTCCTCACCAAACAATGACTGGTAAGTTGCTTCATTAAGGATCACATAATGGTTAAAATAATTCTGATAGATTCCACTGACCGTTACCGTACCACCCTGCAGATTACTGTTCTGGATCTCTATGGTATCACCGATCTGTACTCCTAGTCCTTCTGCTAACTTGTAGCTGATGACTACTTCCTGTTCCTTCGGAAGTGCAACCTTCTTTCCATCCTTAGTATGCAGATCCATATATGAACCAAAATCTGTCTCTTCCTCTGGAACGAGCACACTTGCACTCTTAACCTTATCCCCTGCTGTTACATCCGCACTTCCCTGCGCCGTCTGCACATAAGAATCCATACCGTCCACTGCATCGATCTGCGTACCTGCCGCAACCATATCATACAGGGAAATGGTATCAAACTGTGTATCCGCGATCGTCGCAATCGAATCTCTCACACCCTGACCCGCCACAAGCAGTGCCGTACAACCACTTACTCCTATGATCATCATGAAAAACCGTTTCTTATACCGGAACAGATTCCGCACCGATACTTTATCTAAAAATTTCAAATGATTCCAGATTGCCGGAATCTTCTCAAGTAATACACGCTTTCCAACTTTCGGTGCCTTCGGCCGCATCAGCATAGCTGCCATCTCCTGCAGCTCCTGATAACAGGCAACCAATGTAGTACCTGCCGAACAGAGCAATGCTACAACCATCGCAATTGCTGCCAGACCACCATTCCAGACATAATGCAAGGAACCCATATCATATAGCATCTTATACGCTATCCAGATTACATTCGAAAATGCCCACGTTCCTGCAAAGTATCCAATAATAGCCCCGATTACCGCTGCACTTCCCGAATAGGCAATATATTTTCCAATAATTGTTCCTTCCGAATATCCCAACGCCTTAAGGACACCAATCTGCGTCCGCTGCTCCTCCACCATACGCGTCATTGTCGTCATACATACTAATGCCGCCACTAAGAAAAAGAAGATCGGAAATACCTTTGCCACACCATTTACAATAGCAGAATCATTTTCAAAATTGGAATACCCTGCATTGGCCTCTCTGCCAAGTACATACACTTCCGGTTGTTCTAAATCCTCTAGCTCTTTCTTTGCATCTGCAATCTTCTGCTTCGCATCCGCAATCTTTGTATCATACTCCTGTTTTCCATCGTCGTAGTCTTTCTGTCCGTCTGCTAACTTCTGTTTGGCATCCGTTAATTCCGTTTCCTTTGCCGCAATCGTATCCTTTGCCTTCTGAATCTGTTCTTTGCCATCTGCTAATTGTTTCTTTGCCTGAGCAAATTGTTTCTTCGCACTTTTTAACTGTTTTTCTGCTTTAGTTAACTGTTTTCCGGTTGCGTCTAAGGTTGCCTTATTCCCTGCGAAAGCCTGCACTGCTGCATCTAACTGTGTCTTTGCCGCCGTAAGTGTTGCTTCAGTAGTGTCCAGTTGTAATTTAGCTGCAGATAATTTCTGCTCCTGTTCCTGTCTTTGCTGCTCACTTAAATATGCCTTACCGGCTTCATACTGTGCCAGACCATCCTGATATTCTTTCACTGCCTTATCATAGGCGGTCTTTCCTGCTTCGTACTCCGCTAATTGCTGCTCATAAGCACTATATTGGCTATTATATGCGGCAAGCCCCTCTTCGTACGCCTTCTTTCCACTTTTGTATGACTTGTAATTCTTCTTGTACTCAGAAAGCCCCTGCTTGTATTCTTTCTCTTTGCCTGCCAGTGTCTTCTCCTGCTTCGCAATCTCTTTCTTTGCCTTTGCAATTGCCTTTTCCCCATCATCCACCTGACTCTTACCATCGGATAATCCCTTTGCCGCATCCGCTAGTTTCTTTGCTCCATCGGCAGCTTCCTTTGCCAATGTATCATCTGCATCATCAATCTTCTCCTGTGCATCTGCATGGATCCGGTCATACCTCACATCTGCTTCGTCCTGTGCATAAGTCTTCCAGGTAGTCTCTTTTTCTTTCACTAAATCGTCATAGGCATCGGAATAGATCGCCATATCTGCACTCTTGTTAAAGGATACATAGATATCGGTATCATAATCCATATCAAATGAAGTCTTTGGTACATATACAAACGCATCCAGGTGGCCGTCACCAACCGACGTTGTCCCCCTGTCATACATCGTATACAAAGAAGACCGGCATATACCTACGATCGTATATGTCTTCTGTGTTACCAGCTTCTTATCATCCGTATCATTTGCATCCGATACTATCAGTGTCTCACCAAGTTGCTCTTCACGAAAAAAATGTTCATCTACAATACATTCATCCTCCTGCTCTGGCAACCTTCCGGCAGTCACCTGTACCAGATTAAGCTTCTCCGGCACAGAGATCAGCTTCATAACATGTTCTTCCCCATCCGCTGTATTGATTAACAGATCCAGACTCTTACTTCCCTCTGCCTGAGCCACGTCCTCTTTCTTTGCAAGTGTAGCTGCACTGTCCTCATCAAAGCCAAGTGTGGATAATAAATGATAATCATACAGATTCAGATCCTTAAAATACCTATTCGCCGTATAGACCATTGCCTCATGCGCCACCTTAAGTCCGGAAAAGAAACCAACTCCTAAAGCCACAATCAGCAAAATAGCCATATATCTTCCAAAGCTTCCCCATATCTCCCGGATGATTGATTTGCGAATTCCTTTTTTCATACTACCACCATCACTTACCACTCTAATGTTGCCACATCAACCGGATGTTCATTCTTGCGAATACCCGCAATCGTCCCACTCTTCACAGTAATAATCCGGTCTGCCATCTCTGTAATTGCCTGATTATGTGTGATTACAACAACTGTAGTTCCTGTATTCTTACAGGTATCCTGTAGTAGCTGTAAGACCGCCTTACCGGTATTATAATCAAGCGCACCGGTCGGTTCATCACACAACAAAAGCTTGGGATTCTTTGCAAGAGCTCTTGCAATCGCAACCCTTTGCTGTTCTCCACCGGATAACTGTGCCGGGAAATTCATCATACGATCCTGCAAACCAACCTCTGCCAATACCTCTTTGGCATCTAATGGTTCTTTACAGATCTGCGATGCCAGTTCTACATTCTCTAGTGCCGTCAGATTACCAACCAGATTATAGAATTGAAATACAAACCCAACATCATACCGCCGATAAGTAGTCAGTTCCTTCTTGCTCATATTCGATATCTCTTTGCCATCTAAGTACACATGTCCCTCTGTCAGTGTATCCATCCCGCCTAATATATTAAGGAGCGTTGTCTTACCTGCCCCGGAGGCACCTACTATGATACAGAATTCTCCCTGTTCAATCTGAAAATTCACATGGGAAAGTGCATGAATTGCAATATTTCCCGTCCCGTAACATTTCCCAACATCCTGAAATTCTACAAACGCACTCATCCTTCTGCCACCTTTCTTGTATCTACTTCTTATCCAATGCTCTTAATCGGTCAATAATCCGATTCACCAGATGCACACGGTTAAATGGTGTCATCAGATAAAATCCATCTGCAAAATCCATGGCCTTTTTTCCGATCTCCACACTGACCTTCTCTGCCACAGCCTCAGCATCCAGCCTTGACATATCCGGATCATACCGGGAAAGAATCTTCTCCGGCACCTGAATGCCCGGCATCTCATTCTTCATAAATAATGCATTCTTGTAGCTGACAAGTGGCATAATTCCTAATATGATCTTAGCACCTGTCATCTTCTTTAGTTCCCGGACTCTGGAAATATCTTCCTCCGAATATACGGGCTGTGTCAGAAAATATTGGCAGCCTGCCTCCATCTTCTTTCTCATTCTTCCCGCAATTGCTTCCATATTCACACCTGCATAGTTGAGCGCTCCACCATAGTAGAACGGCTCCCCGGTAAATACTTCTTCATTCATATTCGAAACATATTCCATTAATTTGATTGAATTGAAGTCAAACACTGCGGAGATTGTTCCTCTGTCATCTCTTGCTACCGGATCTCCCGTAATAATCAGCATATCCCGTATTCCATTGATATGCCCGCCTAATATGGAGGATCGTAAGGCAATCACATTCCGGTCTCTGCAGCTTACATGTGGCATCACCCTGACACCCGTTTTGCTGGCGAGATAGACTCCCATCTCAAACGCTTCTGCCCTTGGTCTTGCCATCGGAGAATCCGATATTGTCACCAGATCAACATCATTTTCTTTGAGACGATATCCTGCCTCTAAAAACTTCTCCGCCTTTCCGTTAAATGGAGAATCAATCTCTACTACATAGACCCTCCTACCCTGCTCTAACTTCTCAATAAAGGGATTCCGTTCTGTATCATCTGTTATTTCCTTACGCACTGCCTGGATCTGTTTATTCTGTGGTCTTTCATGCTCTTGTAATACTCCGGCAAGCATTCGGATATATTCCGGCGTTGTTCCACAACAACCACCTACAATATTGGCACCATTTTGCAAAATCTGTCTCATCATGGCACTGTAATAATCCGGATGATCCACATACACCTGTCTGCCACGCAACATGTGATCATAACCTGCATTTGGCAGTACGCTCAACGTACATTCCTTCTGAAAATGAATCTTGCTCAATAACTGATTCATATGTGCTGCTCCAATACCACAGTTAAAACCAAAGCCATCCAAAGACTTTAGCTGTTCTAATTGTGACACCAGACGCTGCATACTGTAGCCCGCCTTGGTATATCCACCCCGGTTCACAGAAAACTGTGCCAGAATATAGATGTCTTCTCCTTGTACCTCAGCCCATTCCCGCAGCATCTCAGAGATCCGTTTCGCCATCTTCCAATCATCAAACGTCTCCAATACAAAGATCCGTATTCCGAGTCCAAGCAGACATTCCCCGATCATCCGGTACTCCTGCATCACATCGCGTTCTTCTTGCTCATCACTATAACGAATCGGTCCAATCGATGCAGCGATCCATATCGGTCTGTCCGTATCCTCTTCCTTCCGGTACTGCTCCACAGCACTTCTTGCGCATTCTACGGCACCAGACAACACCACTGGTATCTGCTCCTTTTCAAACAACATATGATTGACGGCAAAGGTATTCGTCCGAAGAATCTGTGCGCCTGCCTGCAAATACTGCTTATGAATCTCCGTAATCCACTCCGGATGCTCCTCATTTGCATACTCCGCTTCTCCCATTTCCGGATGCAGCCTGCTATAATAAGTTCCCATTGCTCCATCCATCAAAAGGACTTCATGTTGTATTCTTTCTCTTAATTCTGCCGCCTGGTTCACGCCATACCTCCTACTGCTGTAACTTTGTTAAATACATCTTATCTACTGTGATCAACATGGTATCGTCCTCGCACAAAGGAATATCCGGATCAATATCAGTCGTCAGCTCTCCATCCTTTCGCAATGCCACAACATTGATCTTCTCTTTCTGCCGTAAAGACAATTCCTTCAACGTCTTCCCTACCCACTCCGGCCGAATCGTAATCTCTACCATACGGAGCGTATTCGATAATTCAATAAAATCTAAGAAATTACCCGCTATAATATTCCTTGCGACCCGCACACCACCATCATGCTCCGGACTCACAATCTTATCTGCTCCGATCTTCTCAAAGATCAATGCCTGTGTTTTGTTCTGCGACTTTGCCAGAATAAATGGTACCCCCGCATCCTTTGCCTCTAAGATTGCCATAATACAGGCATCTAAGCAGCCGGTCATTGCAATCACAACACCATCCATATTTGACAGCCCCAGTTCTTCATAAGACCGCTCCTCTGTTGCATTAATCTGCATTGCCAGCGTTACATCATCTGCCATATCGGATACCCGGTCTTCATCTACATCTAACACCATAACGTCCGCACCGGCATTCATCAATTCCAATGCCACACTTCGTCCAAACTCGCCTAACCCAAATACTGCATATGATTTCTTTTCTTTCTTATTCATATTCTAATCTCCTATCCTACTGTTATTTTTCCTTTCGGAAGCCGTAATGCAGTCTTTGTATCCTGCATCGTAAATGCGATTACCATAGTAATCGGACCTATTCTTCCTAAAAACATACAGATACATAATATGATCTTACCCGCCAACCCAATGGTTGCCGTGTAATCTCTTGAAAGACCTACGGTTCCCAACGCGCTATACACTTCGAAGATAATGTCTACACTTTCTCCGCTTTCCAGTATACACATACATATAATTGCAACCATACTTGCCAGGAAGCTAATGAAAATAATCGCAATTGATTTTCTGACAATCTGGTTTGATATTCGTCTTCCATAACATGTTACATCATTATTCCCTCGTACCGTTGCCGCCACACTAAGTGCCACAACTGCTACCGTTGTTACCTTCACTCCTCCTGCCGTTCCAACAGAAGATCCTCCGATAAACATCAGAAACATAGAAGTAATCACCGACGGTACAGTCAGGCCTTTTTGGGAAATCGTTGCAATTCCCGCTGTTCTCGTTGTCACAGACTGAAAACAGGCTGCAAGCAGCTTCTGCCCCGGTGTAAAATCACCTATTGTCAACGGATTACTCCACTCAAACAATGCAAAGAGTAAAGTTCCGGACAGAATCAAAAAAACTGTCATGGTAAGTGCAATCTTCGAATGTAATGCCAACATGTTAAACATTCCTCTGTTTGCCCCGGCAAGCTTTTCTCTGATCACGTGCAGCACATCCCACCACACTACAAACCCAATTCCACCAAATATGATCAGTGCCATCGTCACTACATTCACCCATACATTATGCACATATGGAACAAAACTGGAGTCTCCCACAATATCAATTCCTGCATTACAAAAAGCGGATATGGCATGAAAGACCGAATACCAGATTCCACGTATAATTCCATACTCCGGAACAAATACCGGTACATAGCACAGTGCTCCAACCCCTTCTACAATAAATGTTCCCCGAAATACTCTACGCAAAAAACGCACAAGTCCCTTTAATGTTTCTAAGTTAAAAGCATCCCCTAGCAGAATCCGGCTGCTTAAAGATATCTTCTTACCCGCAGCAACCATCAACGTTGTAGTAATTGTAATTACACCCAATCCACCTATCTGGATCAATATTAATATAATGATCTTTCCAAACAGACTCCAATGAGTTGCTGTAGTTACCACAACCAATCCGGTCACGCAAACACTCGTTGTCGCCGTAAATAGTGCATCTATAAAAGAAGTTGCCCTCCCGCTCGCTGATGCAAATGGTAAGGATAGTAACACACCACCAATAAAAACCATAGCAAAAAAACTCATTATAATCATCTGCGTTGTTGTCAAATGTCTCTTTTTCTTATCCATATTCTTATCATCTTTCTAATCTATATATTGTGCTATCCCGTTCAAATATCTTATAATTTGTACGGGATAGCTCTATCAAGTATAATATGTATGATACTCTTTTTCAAGGTGGATTTTTCTTATGTAGTGCGATATAATCGGTTCATATGCGAACAATATCATGTTCGCAAATATGATAGGAGAACACTATGCATCTATATGATCAATTACAACAGCATTTTATTATTCCCAATGCCTATACAAACTGGAAAAACTACCGGGAAGAATTAACTCAATCACTAATAAAAGAAACGAATCAGATCACACTCCCGCTTTCTTTCCATGCCAACATGGCAGAGACAGACTGGCTGCCAACTCTTCTGATCGTGGGTGCCGGAGCCTGCAACGACCTTGATCTGCAGCAATTGCTTCCACATTATTCTCATATTACGTTATTGGACTCGAATTCTAACAGTATGCAGCAGGCACTTCATACCTATCACCTGACGGAGCATCCGGATATCTCCTGCCTATCAGAAAGCCTGATTGGAATTACAGACGAACATTATATGGAATTATGCGACGAGCTGCAATTCTACCTAGCAGAAAGTAAGGAACAGCTCTCACCTCAGTCCTTTGCCAAGCATGCGGTTTCTCTTGTAAATGAACAACTGGCACACCGCCGCCCTTTCTCCTTACCTGAAAGGAGCTATGACTATGTATGTTGCTTTGGCGTACACAGCCAGCTACTGGCAATGTATTCGTATATCTATCATGCCTTTGACGTGAACCTTCGAGACAGTATATTTCATTCTTTCGATCCTTCTATATGCGATATGGCAGAAGCAAACTACATGAATTATCTGAAAGAACAAAATGACCAATTGATTCCAGAATTAAACACCCAACTTCTATCCTGCGCCACCAGAACCGTGTGGATCGGATTAGAACAACAACGCACGAATGATTCGAACCATTCACCAATTGAAGGAGCCCGACAGGCATTGAACGATCTTGCTGCCCGCAAGCTTCCCTTCCACATCCGGAATACCGTCTGGCCTTTTTATCCGGATGGTAACATCTCCTATGATATGCAGATTATTCAGATTCCTTTGGTGTAGCCGCCTGTTCTTTTCTCCGCCGGCGTTTCCCCATATCCTGTTCCAGCAACGTATAGATCACAGCGGTAAATGGAATGCCAAGGAACATACCGATCACACCACTGAACTCTCCACCAATAATAATTGCTGCAAAGATCAGAATAGACGGAATACCAATCGCATTACCTACAATGTGCGGATAAATCAACCGGTTATCAATCTGCTGCAATACAAGGAATAGAATCAGGAACGTAAGCGCTTTCACAGGGGACTCCATGATCAGTAAAAATACACCTACTGTTCCTCCAAAAAAAGCACCAACAATTGGAATTAGCGCTGTAACTGCAACTACTACACCAACCAGAATTGGATAAGAAAGTCCCAAAATTCCCATACCGGTTGTTACAAGGCATCCAAGGATGACTGCATCCAAACACTGTCCGGATATAAAATTCGCATACGTCTCATACGTAATATGTCCAAAATTCTCTAAACCATCTGCTATCTTTTTCGGCAGATACGTCTCCATCAAGCGATGGATATACGCATTGATAGACTCTTTCTTTGCCAGAATATAGAATGCAAAGAATATTCCAATAAATAGCTTTGTCACAACCGATACGACACTTCCGACTGCACTCCCACTAGCTTTCAATGCTTGTATTACAGACTGGTTCTTCATCAATCCAAACATACTATCTAACATATTCTCATCCAATTGGAAATTCTGTATCTCCTTCACAATATCCGGTGATACGCCAAAATTCTTCTCTAAAAATGCTAATACCGTATCAAATGCCTGTGGTGCCTGTCTGGTAATCTCTTTCACACTATCCACAATACCTGGAATGACATTGAAGCACACAATGGTAATCACTCCGATCACAATCAAAAACGACACAATAATGGAAGTGGTTCTCTTCAATACCTGATTCTCAAAAATACCACCCTTCATATGTTCTTCTAACTTCACAACGATCAGATTCACAATAAACGCAATTGCCATACCATAGATCAGCGGAGAGATTGCCCTGTAGCAGGTCAGCAGCACTGCCTTCACAATACTGAAATGTTCCACTAATACATAAAAAAATACAATTAAAAATACTCCCTTTAATAAAGTCTTATCCCGATTTTTTATCATATTCATCACCTGATTTCTATTCTGTTAATCATTACCTGCATCAAAGTAACCTGTTGTTTTTACATGATTATCTTGTTATTTATCATACTCATTTAAACGCATACCGTCAACCGTCATCACAAAACTATCACAATATCATGTATCAAAAAAATCAAATTTTTTTCAAAAAGACTATTGACAAATAAAAAACAGGGGACTATTATACAGTTAATTTAACGACCAGCAAATGCAATCATGCAGGACACGCTTTATAAGGTCTTGTTTTCAGCGAGCCACGTACGGTGAAAGGTGGTAAACAACATTTATAAAAGTATCCCCTGCCAGCAGATCTAGTGAATGAGACTTCTATTCTCCAGTAACCAGATACGGATAGTTCCCGTAATCGAACTACACAGTGTTGGCTGTGATTAAGCGGCAGATATTTTTCTGCAAGTGAAGTGGTACCGCGGATTTGATTCGTCTTCAAGAGATTTCTCTTGGAGACTTTTTTAATGTATAGATTATTTTCTATACATTATACATAGTCCTTTTATAAGTGATAGTTTGACTGGTTGTTACATAAATATACTATATATACTCAAACGAGGAAGGAAGGATACTATGAACACATTAGTAATCGTATTGATCGCCATCGTAGTTCTGGTGGCAGCTTACACTTTATACGGAAGATGGATTGCCAAGAAATGGGGCATCGACCCGACTGCAGTCACACCTGCCGTAGCAAAAAATGATGGAAAAGATTACGTTCCAACAAACGGATGGACCGTATTTGCTCATCAGTTTAGTTCCATTGCCGGAGCCGGTCCTGTAACCGGAGCGATTCAGGCAGCAGCATTTGGCTGGTTGCCGGTATTACTCTGGATTCTCATCGGTGGTGTATTCTTTGGTGCTGTTACAGACTTCGGTGCCTTATATGCCAGTGTAAAGAATGAAGGTAAATCTCTTGGATTGATCATTGAGAAATATATTGGTCGTCTTGGACGTAAATTATTCCTTTTGTTCTGCTGGTTGTTTACTTTATTAGTAATCGCTGCTTTTGCAGATATGGTTGCCGGAACATTTAACGCTTATACCGTAACCGAAGCCGGCGAGACTGTTCTTGCTGAAACAGCAAAGAGTAATGGTGCTGCCGGAAGTATTTCCTTAATCTTCATTGGATTCGCTGTTATCCTTGGATTGATCCAGAAGAAGTTCGAATTAAAAGGATGGAAACAGACTGTTGTTGGTCTTGTATTTACCGTTGCTGCATTGGCAATTGGTATGATGATTCCAATTACCGCAGGTAAAGAAACCTGGACTTATATCACATTTATCTACATTGCATTTGCTTCTGTACTTCCAATGTGGTTATTGAAGCAGCCTCGTGATTACATGACAACATTCATGTTCATCGGTATGATTGCATGTGCAGTTCTTGGATTATTTATGGCACATCCTACTATGAATTTACCAGTCTACACTGGTTTCACGAATGAAAACCTCGGAACCATGTTCCCAATTTTGTTTGTAACTGTTGCTTGTGGTGCGGTATCCGGTTTCCACAGCTTAGTATCAAGTGGTACTTCTTCTAAAACCGTTGCAAACGAGAAAGATATGTTAAAAGTTGGTTATGGTGCTATGGTATTGGAGAGTTTCCTTGCTGTTATCGCACTTTGCGTTGCTGGTGCTGCTGCAGCTTCTGATGGTACAGCTGCTGTTGGTACTCCATTCCAGATCTTCAGCCACGGTGTTGCAGGATTCATGGAAAGCTTCGGAATTCCAGTATATGTTGCCCAGTGCTTCATGACAATGTGTGTATCTGCTTTGGCTCTTACCAGTTTGGATGCCGTAGCCCGTATCGGTCGTATGAGTTTCCAGGAGTTCTTCTTACCAGATGATATGGAGAACGCTTCGGGAGCGCAGAAAGTACTTTGCAATCCTTACTTTGCAACCGTAATCACATTAGTATGTGGTTATGTTCTTGCTAAGATTGGATATGCAAATATCTGGCCATTATTCGGTTCTGCTAACCAGTTGTTAAGTGCACTTGTATTGATCACTCTTTGTGTATTCATGAAGGTAACCGGACGTAGCAACAAGATGTTGTTCCCTCCATTGATCATCATGCTTTGTGTAACATTCACTGCATTAGTCCAGAGAACCATCGGTTTGGTAAAAGCAATCGGTGCAGGAAGTGCTACTTTCTTAGTAGAAGGTTTACAGTTGATCATCGCAATCCTGTTGATCGCACTTGGTGTTACCATCGTTGTAAATTCATTAAAGCAGTACAACAAAGCGGAGAAATCTTCCGCCCAATAAACTTTAACCCTTGCACAGCGTAAGTTAAGACGGACGCGCGAAATATTATTTTTCAAATCGGTTGTTTTGGATATAACATATCATAGCAGGCACGCTCTCGCTACTCATCACTCGCAGCGGTACTAGG
>CACWQE010000040.1 GCA_902762905.1 uncultured Lachnospiraceae bacterium
AGGAAAGTCTTACAGACTAAAAGATCATTTAAAGCAAACAGACTAATTGTACATTTTTATATAATATTTTTTGTACATTAGGTCTTGACATTTTATAATTCGGAATTATATTATGCTATGCAGCATTTAACAGAGGAGCAAAGACTTGCAATCGTGTTACATTATATGGAGGGATACTCCGTGATGGAGATTACAAGAATAACAAAGGTTTCGTTGGGAACAGTTAAGAGCCGTTTGGCAAGAGGGCGAAATAAACTGAAGGAAATATTGAAAGAGGTGGAATATGATTATGTTGGATGAAAGATGGAAGGATGAATATGTAAAGACGCCGGAACATTTTCGCCGGCTGGTAATGAATACAGTTGATATGCAGCTTCGTTCAGATATAGTGGATGAGAGGTGTGTGAAACAGCGGAGGCATATAGAATGGAAAGGGTATCTTCGGGTAGCGGTGTCCTGTTGTCTGATCCTTCTTGTGTTGGCGGCAGGAACCGGTATTACTGCAAAATATGACAGTATATATAAATGGATCGCGTCACTTGGAGCAAATCAGAAGCATGCGGAAGAAATATTGATTACGGATTTTATAACAGAAACAACTACAGAAGAACTCAAAAAGGAGGAGTCTACAGAGCTTACTACAGATGAGATGCCGGCGATTTTTAAGTTGTATAATCTTGATCCGGAAATTGCCGCAAAAGCAGTCCGGAAACCGCCATCATTGGAATTGGAAAGTTTGTATGTAGATGGAACGTATCTTGTATTTACGGCAAATCTTTCAAAAGATGCAAAAGGAGCGACTCCCGGTGGTGCAAAGGATCATGTACTTGTCAATGGACAGGATTGTCTAATGGTTTATTTTAAAGAGGAGCCATTGGGTTCGAATCATTATGAATGTAAAATAGATCTGACATATGCGGATAATTTGCAAGGTGATGAAGTGGAAGTTAGTTTGTTCTTAATGCCGGTAGAGGATTTTACATTTAAAGCAAGGATTGGAGACAATTTTGAAGAAACAAGAAATCTTCCCGCACAGACCATTGATCTGGGTGAGGATGGTAAAGTGGAAGTGAATGAATTAACGATCTCTCCTTCTCAGCTTACTGTGCAATTGCACCTTGAATTGAAGGGAGCGGATGCTTATAAATTAGCGGATGCATATACGTGTTATATGAAATTAGTGGATAGTAAAGAACGATCGGATGCAGAGATGAAATGGATGGAAAGAGGGGATGTGACAACAAAGGAAGATGGAACTGTCATCAGGGATATAACGATATCTGCAACCAAATTTGATGCAGATTCGGATACGCTTACTATTATTCCGTGCAGTTATGAGACAGATGAAGAAGGAAAGCGCATTTCTGGAACGGAAGAATGGCTTACAGAGAAAGCAGTTACAATTCCATTAAAATAGAGATAGAGATTGGATTATGCAGTATGATATACATGCTGCATAATTTCTTTTTGAAGGGATGCAAATTCTGAAGGAGCAAGAGCGTGCCCGGAGGTCATCAGATAAAGGGGTATTGCCTGTTGTCCGGTGTCTAATGGTGGCTGTACATAGGAATAGGTATTTAGATACAGACCATTTCTTTCATAGAAATGGATTCTGCGAATAGCAAGTTCGGTCTCCGGTAATTCTACTTCTAAGCAGATGGGTTTCGTTTGTTGTTGCATCAATTCCTGTAACATATTAGCACCGAGTCCCTGATTTCGGTATAAAGGATTAACGGCAAAATGTTCAATAAAGCATGAAGAAGGAATATCCCATGCTGCTAGAAAACCTTGAATCTGCATATTAGAGCCATTAAGCTGGGCGTAGATATGATAACAGGATAAATCTAATAGTGCTTTCTGCTTCGCATAAGGTCTGCGTTCGTCTTGCGGAAAACTTGTTTCCATGATAGAATATATTTCTTCAAATTGGTTTGGATTAATCTCTATAAGCATGTTATTACCTCTTTGTATGTAAAAATGATTTAGTAAAGTGTTAATTTATATTTAGGTTATATTTGAAAAACAATACGTTGTCTGATACAATGTTTGATTGAATGAAACGAAAAAGGAGAGTAAAGAATGAATCCAATGGAACTTATGAAATTAAAGGGATATCTTGATACATTTAAACGGAACCATCCAAAAGTGCCAATGTTCTTTCAGGCAGCAGCACAATCCATCGGAGAAGGTTCCGTTATTGAGATCAGTGTAACTTCCCCGGAGGGAAAGAAGATATGTACCAATATGCGCGTTACAGCACAGGATATGGAACTAGTACAGAATCTTAAAAATATTAATGCATAACAATCGATTACTGTAACAGATCAGACATGCCACGATAGCGCTTATTGTGCTTGCGGATATCTTCCTGTAAGTATGGATCTAATCCACTGTAATCGGATATATGACTATCCGGGTGTGCAATATGTTCCGGAGAATCGGTTGTAACTTTATGTTCTACATAAGGTGTAGAAGTAGCCTTACGTGGTTTGTTTGGCGTAGCAGAAGCATGTGGTGTCACATGCTTCTTATATAATATATATCCAATGATTGCAAGGGCAATTATCCCGAACAAAGGAAAAGCCATACATATAACAATTGCTATAATAATGATAGATATAGTCTTGGAAGATCGTTCGTCTTTCATATGTGTCTCCTATTCTGACATATTGTTAAATTCATCTTCGTCTAATAATTCCTCAAATTTGTCTTCAACGGCTTCCCATTCTGCATCGGTTTCAATGTCGGATAATTCAACATGATCTCCGTCAGATGCGTAACGATAAAGGAAATATTCCCCTTCCTCATAGCCTTCAATTGGTGTTTGCGGCATAAGTGCTACATAGAACTGATCCTTGATTGGAAAGATGGCTAATATATCAGATTCCACTTCCTGATCGTTGTCTAGATAAAGTGTAATAGTATCTTCTGTAAATTCGATGTTATTGTCCTGTTTCATGATAAAACCTCCTGATAAATATAATTATATAAATGAAAGAGAAATGAATCAAACTACTACCAAAGGTTTTGGAGTCCCCTATTATACCATTTGACCGAAATGCGTGTACGTTAGGAGTTAATCTTTAACATTTCCATGAATTCATCTTCTGATATTGCACGGCTGAAGAAATATCCCTGTAAGATATCACACATCTGTCCCTGTAGGATACGTAACTGTTCAATGGTCTCTACGCCTTCTGCAATTACAGTAATACCAAGCTGATGGGCCAGATTGATAATGGTTCCGGCAATGTAGGTGTCGTTCTCATCTTCACATATACCTGCGATAAATGATTTGTCAATCTTCAAGGTGTTGATCGGAATCTTAGTCAGGTAACTGAAAGAGGAATATCCAGTACCGAAATCATCTAAAGCAATATGGATATCTAATTCTTTCATACGATTGATCAGTGCTAAATTGTGGTCAAAGTTCTTCATTAATACGCTCTCTGTCAATTCGATCTCTAAGTATTTGAGAGGCATAGAAGTTTTGCTCGGTAATGCTTCAATCGCTTTGATCAGCCGGTCACCTCTAAGCTGTGCGGTTGAGACATTAACGGAAATACGAAGTGGTTTGAACCCAGCGTCAATAATACGCTGGTTAAACTGGCATGCTTCTAATAATGCCCATTCGCCTAATTCGTCAATCAGACCACATTCTTCTGCAACAGGAATGAACTCATCCGGAGATACAAAGCCAACGATCGGAGAGTTCAGACGCATCAATGCTTCACATCCAATGATCTCACCAGTAGAAATGTCAGCCTGCGGTTGATATAGCAGATAGATGTCTTTATTATCAATGGCATCCCGTAAGATATCAATTAGATCATTACGACGGTTCACTTCATCTTCCATTGTGGAATTAAAGAACGTATAGCTGTTTTTACCATTGCCTTTCGAGGTATACATGGCAATATCGGCATTCTTCATTAATTCGCTTAGGGATAAACCGTTCTGCGGGAAGAGGGCAACACCGGCACTAATTGTCACATGGACAGTCTCATCATCTAATACAAATGGATGAGAGGCAATGGATACTAACGAATCTAAGAAACGTTCTAAGTCTTCGGTAGATTCAATATGGTTACGAAGGATAACAAACTCGTCACCACCATTTCGAGCTAAGATGTCGTCTTCCGCCACTAAGGTAGAAAATTGAGCGGTGACAGCTTGTAATAAGAGATCTCCGTAATCGTGTCCCAATGTATCATTGATCGCCTTGAAACCATCTAAGTCAATAAAGATAATGGCATGTTTGGTCAGACCATTTTTATTATTGGAAAGAATCTCGTTGGCAAACTTGAAGAATGCCATACGGTTATATAATCCGGTCAGAGCATCTGTATAAGCAAGTTTCTCGATATTGGCATAATTATCTTTCAATTCTGCCTGACTTGCCTCTAATTCTTTACGTGCAGTGGATATCTCATTGTAATTCGTAGAGATGATATCCATCATCTGATTAAAACTATTAGAAAGTTGACCGAATTCATCTTCACTTTCTACCGGACAATGAACTGCTAATTGTCCATCAGCTGCCTGTTGCATCTTATCACTTAATACGAGAAGCGGTTGTGTGTATTTGGTTGCCAGATTACGGCTTAACACAACAGAAAGGATAACTACGATCAATAATAAGATCAGAAAGATAAATGGCAGTGTTGACACAATATTAGAGAAGCTGGAAGTATTCTGTCTTGTCACATAGATCCAATTATATTCTGGTACAGAGGAATAACCATATATGTAATTGCGGGTGTCTGAAAATGCACCACTTAATTCGGAAAAATGTTCGTCCTTATGATTCATGATTTCTGGTAATATGGAAGTTTCAATGTGATTCAAAAATACAGTGTCATCTGCATTGGATGCATCATACTGAAAGAGACAATTACCATCTGCATCAATGATGAATGAGTTAGAATCATTGTTGGAAAGGAAGATATTAAAATAAGAGGCTGTGATATTGGCACGAACCAGCCCAATCACCTTTTTCTTAACAATGACTGGAACGATGATATCTAATGTTCCTTTGGAAAATTCTGATTGGGAGATAACAGTTGCCTCTGTATAGGAGTCGATGGAATCTTTCATAATCTCTGACCAGTCAAAGTTAGAATCGCTTGAAGAGGAGATGGTTAAGTATCCATCTACATCGTATATGTAATAATTCACCTGGTCATTAAAATTCTTAGATAATTGCGTCATAGAGTCCTTGATACTGTCACTGGAAACATCACTTAATACAGTATCAGGAGCATTTACCTTCTCTAAGAGGTAAGTCTTAACGTTATTCGTATCGGCAATTGCCTGTGCTTCTACAATCTGGGTCTGAAGCTGCGAGACAAGACCGCGACTATAATCTTCTGCAGTATGTATTGTATTTTCTTTTGTGATATTGGCGTATTTGGTTACTGTGACTACATAGGCTAAGATCGCCATTAGAATGACCGGAATAACAGCCATAAAAAGAATTGAGCCTTGTAATGATTTCTTGATTGACATATATATAAATTCCTTTCCGTTCTATGCTTAACCTACATTATATAAAATAAGAAAAGATTATTCAATGAAAAATAACATTTTTTCATTGGTGGATATCGTATGTTATGGGCTTTTGTGAAAATGTACAAAATTTAATGAAATAATTTGATTTTTATATGCAATGTGTGTTATAATAAATTTGTTCTAATGACTTAGAACAAGAGTGGCCATTTTATGCAACATGGCTAATAATATTATACATAAGGGGGCCAATAATGTTCGGCGTATATTTTGGTAAGTATCTGGAAGGTAAGGGAATCCTGACACCAGAGCAGTATGATTCGATTCTTTCAGACAATAAGAATAATAAGGTCAAGATGGGATTGCTTGCAGTAGAGTCTGGTTATATGAGTAAGGCACAGGCAGATGAAGTTAATATGTTACAGCAGATGCAGGATAAGAGATTCGGTGATATTGCTGTTGAGAAAGGATATCTGACAGATACTCAGGTTTCGGAACTGTTGAAGAAACAGGGAGACGAATATCTTTTGTTTGTGCAGGCATTAGTTGAGAAGAATATCTTATCTTTGGAAGGTATTCAGAAAGAGTTGAATGCATATAAGAAGTCTGGAAGATTTACAGCATTAGATATTGAAGCAATTAAGAGTGGTGACATTGATAAGATCGCTCAGGTATTCCTGAAGAATGAGAACATCGTTCCGACAGTAACGGATTATATTGCATTAACAGCAAGAAATCTGGTTCGTTTCATTGATCGTCATTTCCGTATGGAGAAGGTAGAGAAGGTGAACGAGTACACAGCATCTTATGTGGCTGCACAGGAGTTAGATGGTGATTACAGATTTTTCTCTGGATTCTGTGGAGATGGACAGGGAATCAAGTTGATTGCAGAAGCATTTGCTAAGGAAGAATTTGAGACTGTGGATGCAGATGTATTAGATGCAGCTTGTGAGTTCCTTAACTGTAATAACGGTTTGTATGCAACGAAACTTAGCAATGAAGATGTAGATCTGGATATGTTACCTCCGATCATGAAAGAAGAAGTAACAACAATCCGTTCGGAGGGTAATATGTACCGTGTTCCATTTTATATTCAGGACAAGCAGGTTGACTTGATCGTTTGTATTGAATCAAAGTGGAGTTTAGATTAAGAAAACAAAGGTAAAGAGGTAGTAAGTTATGGCAAGTATTTTGATTGTAGATGATTCTAGAACTTCAAGAAAGATTTTGAAGGGAATTTTGGAAAGCGAAGGCTATGAAGTTGTTGGAGAAGCAACGAATGGTCAGGAAGGCTATGAAAGATATGTAGAGTTGAAGCCTGATGTTGTGACAATGGATATTACAATGCCAGTTTTAGACGGAATTGAGGCATTGAAGAAGATCAAAGGTGAGTATCCGGATTCTAAGGTGGTTATGGTAACAGCTGCTGGACAGAAGACAAAGATGGTTGAGGCTGTACAGAATGGTGCCAATGAATTTGTTTCTAAGCCATTTGAGCCGGAACAGTTGAAGAAGATTATCGACAAAGTAATTGGATAATAAGAGAATAGAGAAAGAAGAGATTGTCAAATTTGATAATCTTTTCTTTTTTTTGTAAAAAAGTCATAAGAGAAATTGACTTCACTTTCAAGTTATTATATAGTAGTAAGCGAAGTTTACAATACTATAGGGAGATACTTTAGGAGGACATTATGAGTAAGGTAAAGAGAGTATACGTTGAAAAGAAGCCTGAATATGCTGTAAAGGCAAAGGAATTATTTGATGAACTGACAGAATATTTGGACTTGAAGATTGAAAAAGTCAGAGTGCTGATTCGATATGATGTAGAGAATGTATCAGATGATACCTATAAGAAGGCATTGAAGACTGTATTTTCTGAACCTCCGGTAGATTTTGTGTATGAGACAACATTTCCGTATGAAGAAGGAGATAACATCTTTTCGGTAGAAGCATTGCCGGGACAGTTTGACCAGCGTGCAGATTCTGCAGAACAGTGTGTGAAGCTGTTGAATGAGAAAGAAGAACCAGTTATCCGGACTGCAACAACTTATGTGATTACAGGAGATATCAGTGCGGCACAGGTTGAACAGATTAAGGCATATTGTATCAACCCGGTAGATTCCCGTGAGACGGATGATAAGAAGATTCCGGAAACTTTGATCCAGAAGTTTGATGAGCCGGCAGATGTTGAGATCTTTGACGGATTCAAGGATATGGATGAGACATCACTAAAGGAATTATATGATTCTTTAGGACTTGCAATGACCTTCAAAGATTTCTTACATATTCAGAATTATTTTAAGAATGAGGAAAAGCGGAATCCATCTATGACAGAGATTCGTGTATTAGACACTTATTGGTCTGACCATTGCCGTCATACGACATTTGCGACAGAGCTTACCAATGTAACTTTTGAAGATGGATATTATAAGAAGCCAATTGAGGATACTTACAAAGAGTATTTGGAAGATAGAGAAGAATTATACAAAGGACGTGACGACAAGTTTGTATGTCTGATGGATATTGCATTGATGGCAATGAAGAAGCTCCGCTCCGAGGGTAAGTTACAGGAGATGGAAGTATCCGATGAGATCAATGCCTGCTCCATTGAAGTACCGGTTACGATTGATGGAGAGGAAGTTCGGTATCTGATCCAGTTTAAGAATGAGACACATAATCATCCAACAGAGATCGAGCCATTTGGTGGTGCGGCAACTTGTCTTGGTGGTTGTATCCGTGATCCACTGTCAGGACGTTCATATGTATATCAGGCAATGCGCGTGACTGGTGCTGCAGATCCAACGAAACCATTATCTGAGACATTAGATGGCAAGCTGCCACAGAGAAAGATCGTAACAACAGCAGCACATGGTTACAGTTCCTATGGTAACCAGATCGGACTTGCTACCGGTTTGGTCAATGAGGTATATCATCCAAATTATGTTGCAAAGCGTATGGAGATCGGTGCCGTTGTAGCAGCTGCACCAAAAGAGAATGTTAAGCGTCTGACTTCCGATCCGGGTAATGTGATCATTTTGATCGGCGGTAGAACCGGACGTGATGGAATCGGTGGAGCAACCGGAAGTTCCAAGAAGCACACAACAAAGTCAATTGATACCTGTGGCTCTGAGGTTCAGAAGGGTAATCCGCCAACAGAGCGTAAGATTCAGCGTCTGTTCCGTAGACAGGAAGTTGCAAGTATTATCCGTAAATGTAACGACTTTGGTGCAGGTGGTGTCAGTGTTGCAATTGGTGAGTTAGCAGATGGATTAATGATCGATCTGGATAAAGTGCCTAAGAAGTATGCAGGTTTGAATGGTACAGAGATTGCTATTTCTGAGTCACAGGAAAGAATGGCAGTTGTTGTAGATAAGAAAGATGTAGATCAGATGTTGGGTTACTGCGAGCAGGAGAACTTAGAGGCAGTTGTAGTAGCAGAGGTAACCGAAGATCCTCGTCTGGTTATGACCTGGAGAGGAAAAGAGATTGTGAATCTTTCCAGAAAGTTCATAGATACTAACGGTGCTCATCAGGAGAGCGATGTAACCGTTGCTATGCCGGATGAGAAGAAGAATTACTTTGATCAGAAGGCAGACTTCACTGATGTGAAGAAGACATGGCTGGATACGCTGAGAGATCTGAATGTATGTTCTCAGAAGGGTCTGGTAGAGATGTTTGATAGTTCTATTGGGGCAGGAACCGTTGTTATGCCATATGGTGGTAAGTATCAGTTGACACCAACGCAGACAATGATTGCGAAACTTCCATTAGATCATGGTAAATGCGATACCGTGACGATGATGTCTTATGGTTTGGATCCATATATGTTAAGTTGGTCACCATATCATGGTGCAATCTATGCGGTTGTACATTCTGTTGCGAAGATTGCAGCAGCAGGTGGTGATTGGAAGAAGATCTATTTCACATTCCAGGAGTACTTCAAACGTCTTGGTACTGATTCAAAGCGTTGGGGCGAGCCAATGGCAGCCTTGCTTGGCGCATATTCTGCACAGATGGGATTTGGACTGGCATCCATTGGTGGTAAAGACTCTATGTCCGGATCATTTAATGATATTGACGTTCCACCAACGTTATGTTCTTTCGCTATTGATGTAGCTAAGACAGAGGATGTGGTAACACCGGAATTCAAGGAAGCCGGAAGTGCGATCATCAAGCTTAATATTAAGAGAGATGAATATGGTCTTCCAGATTATGAAGATATGAAGAAGACATATTCAGCATTATATAATGATATTCAGGCAGGTAAGATCTTATCTGCATATGCCGTATCTTATGGTGGTGTCGTAGAGGCAGTATCTAAGATGGGATTTGGTAATCATATTGGTGCAACGATTGAGGAATCTATGCCGGAAGAGAAGATGGTTGCGAAGGATTACGGTGCAATTATCTGTGAGGTGAAGAAGTCAGATCTTACAGACCTGACCGTACCGGCTATTGTGATCGGTCGTACAACTGAGGAGCCGGTATTCCGTTATAAGGATACAGAGATTACGATGGATGAGGCAATTGCAGCCTGGTCTGATACATTAGAGAAAGTATTCCCAACCTCTTCTGATGTAAAACAGGAGAAGGTAAGAGAGGATGTATACAAGACAGATGACATCTATGTATGCAAGAATAAAGTTGCAAAGCCAAAGGTATTTATTCCGGTATTCCCTGGTACGAACTGTGAGTATGACTCTACGAAAGCATTTGAGCGTGCTGGAGCAGAGGTAGAGACAATCGTATTTAAGAATATGACAGAACAGAATATCTTGGATTCGGTAGAGGCATTTGAGAAAGCAATCGCGCAGTCACAGATCGTGATGTTCCCTGGCGGTTTCTCTGCTGGTGATGAACCGGAAGGAAGTGCGAAGTTCTTTGCAACTGCATTCCGTAATGCAAAGCTGAAAGACGAGATCATGAAGTTATTAGATGAGAGAGATGGTCTGGTACTTGGTATCTGTAATGGTTTCCAGGCATTGATCAAGTTAGGTCTGGTGCCTTATGGTAAGGTTACTTCCCAGAAGGAAGATTCACCAACACTTACGATGAACAGTATTGGTCGTCATCAGTCTAAGATGGTATATACCAAGGTTGTAACCAATAAGAGTCCATGGCTTAAGAAAGCAACATTAGGTGGTGTCTATACAGTACCGATTTCTCATGGTGAGGGACGTTTTGTTGCAAGCAAGGAATGGATCGACAAGTTATTTGCAAATGGTCAGGTAGCGACACAGTATGTAGATATTAATGGTAATCCAACGATGGATGAGAATTACAATGTCAATGGTTCTTATGCAGCAATCGAAGGTATTACAAGTCCAGACGGACGTGTGCTTGGTAAGATGGCACATTCAGAAAGACGGGATGATTCCGTTGCCGTTAACATTTATGGTGATCAGAATCAGTTGATCTTTGAGTCTGGTGTAGAGTACTTTAAGTAAGAGGATTGTGAGCAACTATGTGTAACATGTTTGCACATAAGGGTATCACGGTTGATCATAAAGAGATAGAAATAGCAGGAAAACTGTAAGAAATATGCTACGGCAGCATAACAGTTTTTCTGCTATATTGCTTATTAGTTGCAGGAAAGGGGATGAGGCAGCGTGCAATATATTGTTACGAAGAAAGAGATGCAGGCAATTGATGCGTATACGATAGAGAAGATTGGGATTCCGTCGGCAGTATTGATGGAGCGGGCAGCACTGAGTGTAGTAGAGGAAGTAGAACGCATCAATGTATCACATGGTAGAATACTAATTGTGGTAGAAGGCGGTAATAATGGAGGAGATGGTCTGGCAGCCGGCAGAATTTTGTTACAGCGTGGCTATCAAGTGGATATCTATTATATTGGCGGTTTTGAGAAAGTGTCACAGGGATTTCAACAGCAACGGAGTATCCTGCATCATATGGGAGTGCGGCTGCGTAAATCTATTCCGAATAAGGAATATGCCGTGATCGTAGATGGAATCTTTGGTGCGGGGCTTTCGAGAGAAGTACAGGGAGTCCAGAGAAAGGCAATTGAGAATTTGAATCATATGGATGCCATTAAAGTTGCGATTGATATACCATCTGGGATCGATGCAACGACGGGAGCTGTATTAGGCATTGCATTTTATGCGGATTATACGGTCACCTTTGGATTGAAAAAGTTAGGAATGTTTTTCTTAGAGGGAATTGATGCCTGCGGAACGGTGATCTGCAAACCGATAGGTTTTCCAGTACAGGCAGTTGATCATGTTAAGCCGATGATATATGCCTATGATGAAAAGGATCTGGATAAACTGCCAAAGAGAATTGATAATTCCAACAAAGGAATGTATGGCAGAGTAGCGGTGATTGCAGGCAGCAAGAATATGTCTGGCGCAGCATTTCTTTGCTCGAAAGCAGCATATTCTACAGGAGCCGGACTTGTAAAGATTTATACACATGAGAGTAACCGGACGATTCTGCAATCCCAGCTTCCGGAAGCAGTCATGATGACTTATGAGGATTATGAGGGTGCACTTTCGTGCATAGAAGATGCGTTACAATGGGCAACTGTGATCGTGGTTGGTCCGGGCTTAGGCGTGGATACCGTATCAGAACGGATGTTGTATGAACTTCTGATGAATGCAGAAGTGCCAATGGTTGTGGATGCGGATGCACTTAATATATTATCGAACAATATAGAATTATTAAGAACCTCTTCTGTGCAGATCATTATGACACCGCATATGAAGGAAATGAGCCGGCTGATTCAAAAACCGGTGGAAGAAATCGCAAAGAACCGGTTTGCCATTGCGAGAGAGTTTGCGAAGAAGATGCAGGTAACATTGGTATTAAAGGATGCCAAAAGCATAGCGACAAATGGCGGGCAGCAGACGTATATGAATCTGGCAGGTAATAATGGCATGTCAACTGGAGGTTCGGGTGATGTGTTAGCGGGAATCATTGCCGGTATGTTAGCTGGTGGACTAACACTTGCAGATGCAGCCAGAATGGGTACTTACGTTCATTGCCGTGCGGGTGATCTTGCAGCGGAACACAAGGGTAACTATGCAATGTTAGCTTCAGATATTATATCCTATATAGGGGAGGTCATGAGACATGAGTAAATACTATAGAATACAGGCAGACATTGATCTGTCAGCTATCCGGAAGAATATTGAGACAATGAGGAGCCGTATCCCGGCAGGCAAGAAGCTGTTAGCAGTGATCAAGGCAAATGCCTACGGGCATGGTTCGATTGAGGTGGCGAATGCATTAGATGATCTGGCAGATTATTACGGTGTCGCATGTATTGATGAGGCTGTGGAATTACGTCTTGCAGGAATCACCAAGCCGATTCTGATCTTAGGAGTGACGGATGAGAGTCTGTTTTCAGATATTGTCAAGTATGATATTACGCAGACCATCTTTACAGTAGAACAGGCAAAAGCACTTTCTGAGGAAGCTGGAAGACAGGGGAAAGATGGAAAGCTGCATATCAAGATTGATACCGGTATGAACCGGATCGGCTTTGCTTGTGTGGAGGAGAGTGTACCGGACATTGTAGCGATCCGTAAGCTTCCGAATCTGAATGTAGAAGGAATCTTTACACATTATTATAAGGCAGATGCAAAGGATAAGTCTTTAGCATATGCACAGCTAGAGAAGTACACCCAGATGGTGAAATGGTTAGAGAAAGCAGGTGTTACTTTTGCAATCCGGCATATTTCCAATAGTGCAGGTATTATGGAGATGCCAAATGATACCTACGATATGGTACGTTCCGGCATTTCAACCTACGGTCTGTACCCGTCCGATGAGATGGATACAGAATTAAATGTACTGTATCCTGCCATGGAATTGAAGTCCCGTGTTACATATGTGAAGAAGGTTCCGGCAGGTCAGACAATTGGCTATGGAGGCACTTATACAACACCAGAAGAACGAACCATTGCAACCGTTGGTGTTGGTTATGCAGACGGATATCCGCGGGCATTATCGAACCAGGGCAGAATGTTAGTCCGGGGACAGTATGCACCGATCGTGGGACGTGTTTGTATGGATCAGACAATGATTGATGTTACGGATATCCCGGAGGTTCAGGCAGGTGATGAGGTTGTATTAGTGGGAACACAGGGAGACAACTGGATATCGGTGGAGGAGTTAGCGAATATGTCAGCTAGCTTTAACTATGAGTTTGTCTGTGATGTGAACCGGCGTGTGCCACGAATCTATTACAGAGATGGTAAGGTGGTAGAAGTGAAGAATTACCTGTTTCCCAAGGATTGAATATAAAGGAAATCTGTCACGAATGGAATAGAGTCTGAATACAATGGTAATACTTAGAGTACCTGATGCGATGAATAGCCGCACAGAGGTACGATACATAGAGTGCGTGTACAAGGCAGACATCAGGAATCTATAATTGGAGAGTGATATCATTGTTAGTGACAAGAGGGGATATCTATTATGCAGATTTACGACCGGTTGTTGGTTCGGAACAGGGAGGCGTCAGACCGGTATTGATCATACAAAATGAAGCAGGAAACCGTCACAGTTCTACTGTGATCTGTGCAGCAATTACAAGCAGACAGAATAAAGCAAAGATTCCAACCCATGTAGAACTTGCGGCAAGCCGGTGTGAGATTGCAAAGGATTCGGTTATATTATTAGAGCAGGTACGGACGATCGACAAACAAAGACTTCGGGAGAAGGTATGTCATTTAGATGATGAGATTATGTATCATGTGAACCAGGCATTGAAGATCAGTCTGGCATTGTAAGACTGTTAAAATCTGGTTAAATGAGTTGACCATTTAATGAAAACATGGTATATTCCATAGAAATGTAGTAAGTATTGAGATTCGATAAAGCAATTGGAAATGTACCGAATTCGTCAGGTCTGATTGCAAACAAGAAGTTGAGAGAGGAAGGTTATACATGGCAATTGGTGGGCCCGGAAGCCTGAAGGCACTATTTAGTAAAAAGAATGGAGAAGACCAGGCAGAGGCAGTAGAGGAAGAGATTCGTTCCATTATTGAAGAGGGACATGAGCAGGGTGCGATTGAGACAGATGAAGCAGAGATGATATCCAATGTGTTTGAATTTGGAGATAAGGAAGCACGGGATGTCATGACACCAAGACAGAAGATTGTAGGTATTGAGTCTGATGTAGACATTACAGAAGCATTAGATATTATGCTCGAGAATTCATACTCCCGTTATCCCATCTATGAAGAAGATATGGACAATATAATTGGAGTATTACATATCAAGGAAGCGGTTGCGGCCTATTTAGAGGATCCGCATCAGAGTGTAAGAGAATTAGGTAGTGAGCCATTCTACATTCATCCAACACAGAAGATCAGCAAGCTGTTTAATGAGATGCAGGCGAATAAGATCCATATGGCAATTGTGGTAGATGAGTATGGTCAGACGGAAGGAATCGTTGCACTAGAGGATATCTTAGAGGTGATTGTAGGGGATATCTTAGATGAGCACGACGAGGAAGAGACAGATATACGTAAACTTGCCGAAGGTCAGGGTTATATTGTAAATGGCAGTACGGAACTGGAAGAGTTAGAAGATCTTTTTGGAATCACATTTCCAGATGAAGATATTGATACGGTGAATGGGTTTATGTTATATGAGTTAGGACATCTGCCAGAAGACAAAGAGTCGATACAGATTACTTATCAGGGATTTGTATTCATTGCAATTGCAAGGCAGGGGAAGATGATTAGTAAAGTGCGGATTCGCAAAGTGCCAGAGGCAGTTAATTCAGAAGAATAACACAGAATAAGGAAGATGATGTTATTATGTATAACATCATCTTTTTACTTTATGGGAGAGATTGTCTTATAATGCAAAAATGCCCTATATTCTAGAAAAAAGATATTGACAAAATTGTCTTAATGTATTATTGTACTAATTAGATAATACAAGAAAGGAGGATGACTATGAACTGGGAGATTAAATCCGGATTACCAATATATACACAATTATTAGAAGAATTGAAACGGCGGATTGTGTCGGGACAGTATCAGCCGGGTGAGAAGCTACTTCCGGTACGTGAATTGGCACAAGAAGCAAAGGTCAACCCGAATACCATGCAGAAGGCATTGGCGGAATTAGAACGACAGAATCTGGTATATGCTGTTCGCACGACGGGAAGATACATTACGGAAGATATTGAGCTGATCGAACAGACGAAAGATGAATTTGCAAAGTCTCATGTAAGCATTTATTACAAAGAGATGTCTGCGCTTGGGTATGAGAAACAGGATATGGTTCGTATGATTACAGAATATAATGAGGAGGATGGAAGATGAGTTTATTAGAATGTAATGGACTTACCAAGTGTTATAGTGGTAAGAAAGCACTGAATAATGTGAACCTCAAGTTAGAGCCGGGAAGAATTATTGGTCTGCTTGGGCCGAATGGTAGCGGTAAATCTACATTTATTAAGTTATGTGCGGGGTTACTTACCCCAAATGCAGGAGATATTCATATTTTAGGATTACCGATCGGACCGGAGACGAAGGGTATGGTGGCATATCTGCCGGAGCGTACTTATTTAAGCAAATGGGCAACCGTAAGTGAGATTGTTGATTTCTTTGATATGATGTATGACAATTTCCAGAAGGATAAAGCATACCAGATGTTACACGATCTGAATATCAATCCAGAGGATAAGTTGAAGACGATGTCAAAGGGAACGAAAGAGAAGGTACAGTTAATTCTGGTTATGAGCCGGAAAGCAGATCTGTATCTGTTAGACGAACCAATGGGCGGCGTTGATCCGGCTGCGAGAGATTATATATTAGATACGATTATCACGAATTATAATCAGGAAGGAAGTATCCTGATCTCCACACATTTGATCTCAGATATTGAGAATATCTTAGATGATGTCATTATGATCAAAGAGGGCAATGTAGTATGTTATGATTCCGCAGACAATATTCGTACGAATTATGAGAAGTCATTAGATCAGGTATTCCGGGAGGTGTTCAGATGTTAGGAAAGTTATTAAAGAATGAATTAAAATCGTATCGGTTGCAGGTGGGAATCACTTTCTTAGTGGCTGCTATCATTACTGTGTTTATGAAAGTTATCAGTATGTTGCCAATGCAGGATGCGGATGGTAGAATTTTCTTACAGATGTTTACCTATATGGGATATACTTACCTGCTCGCTTTAGTGGGCTTTGCATTACAGATCTTTGTTATTACGAGGTTCTATAATACGATGTTAAGTGATCGGGCATATCTGACATTTACCTTACCAGTGAAGACTTCTACTCATATCTGGTCAAAATTGCTTGGTGGAGTAATCTGGCAGTTGATTGGAAGTGTGTTTGTTCTACTCTGTCAGACATTCTTCCGGGCAGGAAGCTATTGGACACCGGAAGTGAATGAAGTGAAGGATATGATGAAGATCTGGATGGGTTATATGCCGGACTTTAAGGCAAAGTTTATTTTACCGATTATTCTGGCAGTTCTATTGGTATTAGTATGGAATGTGATTCCGATTCTGATGGTGTATATGTGTATGGCAATCGGACAGTTGTTTGGTAAATGGAGAATCTTTGCTTCTATTGCATCTTTCATTATCATTGTGATTGCATTGTATGTGTTGTTGATCGCAGGCGTTATGGGGCTTATAATCGTTGACCCGAATATTAGTTTTGATCCACTTGTGAATGCAAGCGAATATGCGATCCTTAATATTGTGCTCGGAACGATATTGGTAGTGAGTGTGATCGCTGGTGCGGTATGTTTTGCAGTTACGAACCGCTTGTTTGACAAGCACTTGAATCTGGAGTAAATGTGAATTAAATATGAACTGTTAATTTGCTCTTGCAAATAAAAATACAATATACTATAATAAGGTTCGCTGCCGAACTGTTTGGAAACAAACAATACGGTGACGAACCTTTTTGCGTAATCGGATAGAAACGGGCAGAATTTCATTTGCTCAAACATATTAGATAGGAGTAATGCGTATGTGTATGCAGGATAAGATGTGTGGTATTCCAGAGGCTGAGGTGGATCGGGTAGGATATCAGTTAAAGGTATTAGACCGGATGTTTAAGAAGACGATGGAAGCTGGAATGCGAAAGAATGGATATGATAATATGACCATGATGAATGGCTGGATTATCGGATATCTGATCAATCATGAAAATGATACGATATATCAGAAGGATTTGGAGAAGAAGTTCAAGGTAGGGAAATCTTCCCTTTCCGGTACGCTTAAGATTATGGAGGAAAAGGGATTTATTGAGCGTAAAAGTGTTCCGGGTAATGCGAGAGTGAAACAGGTTGTATTGACAGATAAGGCAAGAGAATATCATTACAATATGGAACAGGGAAGACAGGAATTAGAGGAACAAGTGACAAAGGGATTGTCCGATGAAGAGATCGAACAATTCCGGCAGGTTGTGAAGAAAATGCAAAGTAATGTTGCAGAATACTTAGAACAACTGAAAATAGAAAAGGAGTGAGTATATGATCCGAACATTAGGTAAACAGTTAAAAGAATTTCGAAAAGATTCCATTCTGACTCCGTGTTTTATGATCATCGAGGTCATTATGGAGATGGTTATTCCGTTGATGATGGCGTCCATCATTGATCAGGGTGTCAATGTAGGAGATATTAACCACATTTATAAGATGGGAGCGTATATGGTAGTGGCAGCAGCCATCGGTTTGTGGGCTGGTATTATGGGTGGTAAATATGGTGCCCGTGCGTCAGCCGGATTTGCAAGGAATCTGAGAAAGGGAATGTATGAGAATATACAGACTTTCTCCTTTGCAAATATTGATAAGTTTTCAACTGCCGGGTTAGTAACCCGTATGACAACAGATGTAACGAATATTCAGAATGCATATCAGATGATGCTACGTATGTGCATCCGGGCATTGTTCAGTCTGATCTGTGCCATGTGTATGTCATTCTTTATCAGTCCGAGATTAGCAAGCATATATCTGTGTGCGGTGGTTATCTTAGGAAGTATATTAGCCTGTATCATTTATTTTGCAACACGGTACTTTAATCAGGTATTTCCAAAGTATGATGACTTAAATGAGAGTGTACAGGAGAATGTATCTGCCATTCGTGTGGTTAAGGCGTTTGTAAGAGAAGATTATGAGAGAACGCGTTTTACGAAGGCAAGTGGTAACTTATACAATATGTTCGTAAAGGCAGAACGTATTGTTTCTATTAATTCGCCTGTAATGATGGCAACGGTATATACCTGTATTCTGCTGATCTCCTGGGTAGGGGCTAAGATGGTTGTCGGTTCCTCGCTTGAGACCGGAGAGCTGATGAGTCTGTTCACTTACTGTATGAATATCTTAATGAGCCTTATGATGTTATCTATGGTATTTGTTATGATCTCAATGAGTACAGCAAGTGCAAAACGTATTGCAGAGGTATTAGAGGAAAAGAGCAGTCTGACTAACCCGGAGAACCCGGATATGGAAGTGCCGGATGGAAGCATCTGCTTTGAACATGTGAATTTCCGGTATAAGGAAAATGCGAAAGAATGGGTATTGCAGGATATTAACTTAGAGATTCATTCCGGCGAGACGATTGGAATTATCGGTGGAACCGGTAGTGCAAAGTCTTCTTTGGCAAATCTGATCAGCCGGATCTATGATGTATCAGAAGGAAGTGTGAAGGTTGGAGGCAAGGATGTTCGGGAATATGATCTGGAAACACTTCGGAATGAGGTAGCGGTTGTATTACAGAAGAATGTATTGTTCTCCGGTACGATATTGGAAAATCTTCGCTGGGGCGATGAGAATGCAACCAGGGAAGAATGTATTCATGCATGTAAGCTTGCCTGTGCGGATGACTTTATTGAGAGTTTCCCGGACGGCTATGATACTTATATTGAGCAGGGTGGCTCGAATGTATCCGGTGGACAGAAACAGAGACTTTGTATTGCCAGAGCCTTACTGAAAAAGCCAAAGATCCTGATCTTAGATGATTCAACCAGTGCGGTAGACACAGCGACCGATGCCAGAATCCGTAAGGCATTCCGGGAAGAAATCCCGAATACGACCAAGATTATTATTGCACAGAGAATCTCAAGTGTGGAGAATGCAGATCGTATCTTAGTTATGGAAAATGGTGAGGTAAATGGATTCGGTACACATGAACAGTTATTAGAGAGTAATGAGATCTACCGCGATATCTATGAGTCACAGACAAGTGGTAACGGAGATTTTGATGAAGCAGGAGGTGCAAACTAATGGAACAGAATAGAGATGCAAAGCCTGTAAAGGGAATGAAGGGACGTGTCCCGAGAGGACAAAAACCGGCGGTTGAGAATCCGGGCAAAGTATTGAAGCGTTTAATGGATTATGTGATGCGGCATTATCGTATTCATGTTATCGTAGTTGTTATAAGCATTTTAACCAGTGTGGTATGTAATGCACAGGGAACGATGTTCATGCAGTCGTTGATCGATGATTATATTGTGCCATTATTAAAGGCACCAAATCCTGATTTTACCGGATTGGCAGGTGCGATTGGAAGAGTAGCCGGTTTCTATGCGATCGGTGTGTTTACCACATGGTTATATAACTGGCTGATGGTAAATGTCACACAGGGAACCTTGCGGGATCTTAGAGATGACTTGTTTACCCATATGGAGGGATTGCCAATCAAGTATTTTGATACCCATGCACATGGGGATATTATGTCGGTCTACACGAATGATATTGATACTCTCCGTCAGGTGATTTCACAGAGTATGCCACAGCTATTAAATAGTGCCATTACGATCATTACGGTATTGATCTGTATGATACGTCTGAGTATTCCGCTTACATTTACCACCCTGATCATGGTAGGAATCATGTTAGTGGTAACGAAGGTGGTTGCCGGAAAGTCAGGCAGTTATTTCATGAAGCAGCAGAAGGATATCGGAACGGTCAATGGTTATATTGAAGAAATGATGTCCGGTCAGAAGGTAGTCAAGGTGTTCTGCCATGAAGACAAAAGTATGGAAGAATTCAATGCATTAAATGACCAGTTATTTGACAGTGCGTATCAGGCGAACAAATTTGCCAATATATTAGGGCCGATCAATGCCCAGCTCGGTAATATGAGTTATGTGGTATGTACTATCGTTGGTGGTGTGCTGGCATTGAATGGAATTGGCGGGCTGACCTTGGGAACACTTGCCAGTTTCTTAAGCTTTAATAAGAGCTTTAATATGCCGATCAATCAGATCAGTATGCAGTTAAATGCGATCGTAATGGCGGTTGCCGGTGCAGATCGTGTATTCCGTCTGTTAGATGAGGAACCGGAAGTGGATGATGGTTATGTGAAGCTTGTCGTAGCAGAAGAGAAGGATGGAGTATTAACAGAAAGTACGCAGAAATACACCGGAAAATGGGCATGGAAACATGAACATCAGGCAGATGGCACGGTAACGTATGAACCATTGCAGGGTGGTGTGGTATTAGATGGTGTTGATTTTGGCTATGATGACAGTAAGATGGTTCTGCATGACATTAAGTTATATGCAAAACCGGGACAGAAGATCGCCTTTGTCGGTTCCACCGGAGCCGGTAAGACGACCATTACGAATCTGATCAACCGTTTTTACGATATTCAGGATGGTAAGATCCGGTACGATGGAATTAACATCAATAAGATCAAGAAAGCAGATCTTCGACATTCTCTTGGTATTGTATTACAGGATACACATTTATTCACAAATACAGTAAGAGAGAATATCCGGTATGGTAACTTAGATGCAACGGATGAGGAAGTCATTGCGGCTGCAAAACTTGCCAATGCGCATAAGTTTATCATGCATTTACCGCAGGGATATGATACAGTGCTGACCGGAGATGGAGCAAACTTAAGTCAGGGACAGCGGCAGTTGCTTGCGATTGCAAGAGCAGCGATTGCCAATCCACCGGCATTGATCTTAGATGAGGCAACTTCATCCATTGATACCCGTACCGAGCGTCTGGTGCAGGATGGTATGGATAAATTAATGGCAGGCAGAACCACGTTTGTGATCGCACACAGACTGTCAACAATCCGTAACAGCGACTGTATCGTAGTCCTAGAACATGGTCGGATCATTGAAAAGGGCAATCATGAGGAGCTGCTTGCAATGAAAGGAAAATACTATCAGTTATATACCGGTAAGACAGCATAGATAAGAATTATTTACAATCAGCCAGTCTCGTATGGACTGGCTTTTGGATGAAAAAGTTACATGCAAGAAGGTAGATTATCTACCTATAGATAGAATGAGAAGAGGGAAAGAAGAATGAACAAGCAGGAAAAGACAATTGAGATATTTCAGAATGCACCTGTTCCGAAAGCGGTAATCAGTAATATTGTACCGTCGATCATCAGTATGTTAATGGTGCTTCTATATAATCTGGCAGATACCTTTTTTATTGGTCAGACAAAGAATGCCTATATGGTGGCGGCAGTATCCATTGCCACACCGGTATTTTTGATCTTTATGGCGGTCGGTATGCTATTTGGAATCGGCGGTACATCACTGATCTCCCGAATGCTCGGTGAGGGAAGAGAAGATCGGGCAAAGAAGATATCGTCTTTTTGTTTCTGGACGGGATTGACGATCGGATGTAT
Organism: uncultured Lachnospiraceae bacterium; assembly: GCA_902762905.1. Taxonomy (GTDB): domain Bacteria; phylum Bacillota; class Clostridia; order Lachnospirales; family Lachnospiraceae; genus CAG-590. Next base: position 22,120 of record CACWQE010000040.1, read on the forward strand.
TGCCATGGTGTTGATCTGGATCTTTGTGGAGCCGGTCTGCCGGATGGTGGGTGCAAGTGATGATACGCTGCTTTATACGTCACAGTATTTAAGGATTGTGGCAGCGGGAATTCCATTTCTGATCGTCAGTAATTCCTTTAGTAATATTATTCGTTCCGAGGGAAGAGCAAAGACTGCTATGAGTGGAATGATTCTCGGTAACATGATGAATATTGTATTAGACCCGATTATGATCTTAGGCTTTGGGTGGAATGTAGTTGGTGCAGCAGTTGCTACTGTTATTGGTAATGTATTTTCTGCGATATTCTATATCAGTCATCTGGTATCGAAGCGTAGCATGCTGTCGATCCGCCCGAGAGATTATCAGGCAAATGACCGGATCGCAACGGGTGTTATGGCAATCGGAATCCCAGCATCGCTTAACAGTGTATTGATGAGTGTATCGAATATTCTGATCAATAAGGTAATGGCTGGTTACGGGGATATGGCAGTTGCCGGATTAGGGGTAGCCATGAAGGTAAATATGATCGCTGTTATGTTACTGATCGGACTTGGTACGGGTATCCAGCCATTATTAGGCTTTTGCTTTGGAGCAAGAAATCGGAAACGGTATATGGCAGTGTTGAAATTCTCGTTGCTACTTGCCTTTGCGTTAAGTGTAGTGATGACAATCATCTGTTATGGCTTTGCGGGCCCACTGGTTACAGCATTCTTAGACAATGCGGATGCATTTACTTATGGAATGCAGTTTTCAAGAATCTATATTCTGTCCGGCCCGGTACTTGGAATTCTGTTCGTGATGATCAATGCGATCCAGTCAACCGGAGCTGCACTGCCATCCCTGATCTTGTCAATCAGCCGACAGGGATTACTTTATATGCCGATCCTGTTTGTATTTAGTCATGTATTCCATACAGCAAGGTTTGTGGCATTGGCACAGCCGATAACGGATTATCTGTCTGCAACATTGGCGGTTGTACTTTTCATCATCACATACCGGAAGTATTTCACCCTTGCACAGCGTAAGTGACGGACGTATGTGCCAAAACGGACGCAACGGCCTAGAAAAATTGGTTCCAAGCCGGGGCCGTTTGCACTTAATTGCTC
>CACWQE010000041.1 GCA_902762905.1 uncultured Lachnospiraceae bacterium
ATAGTGTTACACTGCTTAGTGCTGCTACTGGAGCAATTAAGTGCGAACGGCCCCGGCTTGGAACCAATTTTTCTAGGCCGTTGCGTCCGTTTGGCACATACGTCCGTTCCCTTACGCTGTGCAAGGGTAAAAGTTTATTCGTTGCGAATTGCCGCAAGCGGACTCAATTTCGTAGCCCGTTGTGCCGGGAAGAATCCCGCAATCATACCAATCAACGTAGAGAATACGATAGCAAGCCCTACAAGCCATAAAGGAATCGAAGAGATATTCACATCGCTTCCATAGTCCGCGATCATATCTGCCATGAAATTCGGAGCTACAAACCGATTCAAAACAATAGATAGAATATAACTTAGAACGACTCCTGCAATTCCCCCCAAGAATCCAATAAATGCTGCCTCCGCCAGGAACATGGAACGAATATTACCAAGACCACAACCAAGCACCTTCATAACGCCTATCTCCTTGGTTCTCTCATAAGTAGACATTGTCATCGTATTGGCAATACTGATGGCTGCAACCAGCATTGCAACTGCACCAATTCCACCAAGAACCGCTTCAATGATCATAAATTGCTTCTCTGTCTCTTCAATCCATTCTTTATTCGTCTCACCATAATATCCCATATCCTGAATCTCTTGCAATACATCTTCTACATTTGACGAATCGTCTACATTTACTACAAATTGGGAATATTTCAGGTCACGGTAAGGCTTACCCGACTTATCGGTTGGCTGCCCCGGAATGACCTGATTCTCTGTGTAATTCTTCTTTAAAAATGTCTTCAGGCTATCAATATCCGCATAACAATTGTATGAGAACTCTGTATAATCCGAATCGGTTCCTGCTGTAATTCCCGATACTTTCAACTGTACTTTCTTCACATCTGGTGTAAACGATGTGTACGTATTTGCATCATCCGATCCATCTTCATTGATACCATCATATCCCAAACTACTATCGCCAGAGTTCATAAAATTAATATCTGATCCTGTTGTACTTGCATCTGTTGTAGATGTTGTATCATCCCCTGTCAGACCGCTGGTATTATTCTCTGTAGAGGTATCCGTATCCCCGCTGACAGATGTATCTGTTCCATCCGCACCAGATATATCCGATGAATCCATCCCATCATCGGCTGACTGGTCAGAAAAATCCGTCCCATTATCCACAGACGCGTCCGAAGAATCATTCACGGAAAAATCATCATCTACCGAGAAATCTTCTTCATCTGTTTCTGCGAAAGCCGGATCTACACTATCTACCAACGGCACGTCTGCTGCTTCCTCGGAAGTATCCGTATCTGTATATCCGTCTTCTACGGTAATTCCACCAAACAACGGTCCCTTCATTAGATCCACATCCGGCAACTCATTCGTCTCCCAGTATGGATATTCACCGGTTGCAGTTTCAAAAAATGAATCCCCTAACACCTGATTACCAACAATTAGAGACAAACTTCCATTCTCTGTCTCAGGAGCTTTTCCTTCCTCTAATTCAATCTCTTTCAGATTCTTCTGAGGAATACCTATAATATTCACATAGTCTGATTCATATTTTCCAATCTGCATCGGCATGCTATATGTCAATTGCGGTTCGACTGAGTCCACATGATCCATATCCAAAAATGTCTGCATTGTCTCATCATCTAACAGACGATCCGACATACCACTATCATCTCCACCCGTTACCTGAATCTCTGTCAGACCACCTGCAGAGCTCACCTGTTCCACCATCGCCTGTTTCAATCCGATACCAAGTGATAGCATGACAACAATAGATGCCGTACCAATGATAACACCCAACACAGTCAATAACGTTCTCATCTTTCTACGCCATAGATTAGTCAGACTCATTCCAAGGATATCAGAAATCCTCATCTTCTGTATCATCCTCTCCATCAACTAAACTAGAATCCTCATTACCTTCCACCTGAATCGTATCGTCCGATTCCTGTAACAATTCATCACTTACACTTACTAATTCCTCTGACGTTTCCACATTTTCTTCCGTATTATCTTCCTGTAATGCTTCCGTATCCTCTTTGGAATCCTCATTCTCTACGCTATCTTCTGACTCATCCTCGAACAACTCATCCTCAAACTCATCATCCTCTTCCGCCTCCAGCAGTGCGGCCATCTTCTTCTTTCTCTTTTTCAGAATCAGAACGATCACAACGACTGCAACTGCAATCACGATAATCGCAATGATCAAATACACCCACCAAGGCAATCCTTCGGAATACTCGTCAGAATACTCATCATAATCGTCCTCAGAGAGCTCCTCGTATCCATCCACTCCTACGCTACAGGCAACATCCTGCTCAATCTCCGATGTATTGCCGTCCGTATCCTCATAAGTAATAAGTACCTTAATGGTTCCTTTATCTGAATTATCTGCTACCCCCGTCACATTCAACGTTGCATAAGCAGACGAATTCCCCGCAATATTACCCACATAACATTCATCACTGGTTGCCGCATCATCCTTCGCCGCTACCTTCACATTATAAATGCCGGCACCGCTTTGGTTATTGATCGTAAACATAAGGCTTCCTTCAGAACCGATTCCGATCGAATCCGGTGTCATACTGACATCCGTAACCGCCAATTTCACTTCCTGGTAGATTGGAACATAGACACTCTCACTTGCGGTAAAGCTATTGCCATTGCCATCATCAAAATCTCCCTTGACAACAAGACGGTAATTCTTCTGTGCAAGTTCCGCCGAAGTCTTCAATTCAATCTCCACATCGCCAGTCTCTCCCGCAGCAATCTTCTCAACAAATACTGCATTGGAACCGGAAGTCGGAAGAAAGTTTCCTGCCTCATCACCTACTAAGAATTTACCATTACATACATTTGTCGTCTTTGATGAATTCTGAATATGAATCGTAATCTTGAAACTCTGTCCAGCCATAATCTTCTCTGGATCAGAATCAAAACCGGTAATAATCAGTTTCGGAGCTTCTACCTCATCCGAATCTCCTCCGGTATAACCACTATATCCACTATAATCATCAGAACTATCATAAGACGAATCCGGCTCATCGCTATCATCTGAGTCGTCACTATCATCTTCGGTTGTTGATTTCTTACTATCCGACTTTGATGTCTTCGAAGATTTCTTTGTTGATGTCGTTGTACTTGCACCGCTTGCAGAGAAATATATATTAATGGTCTTAATGACATAGTAATCATTCGCCGTTCCGTCTGCAGCAATCTTAGTATACTCTCCAATAAACTTTACACTCTGATAACCTTCTTCCAGATCAGAACGTGCCGTCATATTATATTCCGCACCAAGTACTGCCTGTCTTCCCGGATCTCCATCTGTTGTCGTAATCTTATACGCATCTCCACTTGTCTCGAACGGAAATGCCGAATCAATGACTGGATACACACATTTTAATTTGATGCTATTGGCATCACTTGACTTCAGATTAAATGCAACCTTAACACTCTGTCCAATTGCTCCCGTAATTGACTGGGTAACCTCAATCCCCACATCTGAATTCTTACCAAGAGTACCATTGGCATCAATATTGGTATTCTCGGTAGTTGCCTGCGTTGTTGCTTCCGTAGCATATACTACATTCCCCGGTATAAATGACGCTCCGATCAGGGAACTACATAATACCCATGCCGCTATCTTCTTTGTAAACGTCTTATTCCATCGTTTCATTTTCTTTCTCCTTCGCATCCAGCTTTGTTCTGTCCTCTATCTTCACAATCTTACCATCTACAATCCGGATCACCTTATCCGCAATAGCAGCAAGACTATCATCATGTGTTACCATAACCAAGGTCTTCTTATGCTCATTTACAATGTGCCGCATCAGATTCATCATCTCTTTGGATGTCTTCGAATCAAGATTACCAGTCGGCTCGTCCGCAAACATAATCTTTGGATTCACTACAAGTGCACGCGCCATACCGACACGCTGCTGCTGTCCACCGGACATCTGATTCGGCTTATGCATCGCATGTTCCTTCAGTCCTACCATCCGTAGCATCTTCATTGCTCGCTTCAACCGGATTGGCTTCGGAACACCTCGAAAGGATAACGGCAATGCTACATTCTCCAATGCATTCAACGTCCCTAACAGGTTAAATGACTGGAAAATGAATCCTACATTCTCACGCCGGAACTTAACCAGCTGTTTCTCATTCATATTCTCAATATGATGTCCGTCAATCACAATCTCACCTTTGCTTGGCTTTTCCAAACCAGCCAGCATATTAAGTAATGTAGATTTACCAGAACCGGAAGTACCGACAATCGCACAAAATTCACCTTCACAAACTTGAAAATCTACACCATTCAACGCACGGACTTTCGTGGAACCAACTTTATATATCTTATGTAAATTCTTCACTTGAATTACGACGTTACCAGCATCTACCCGTTCCGTCGTCTGATTCTCATTCAATCTGTTATCCTCCTTATATGCGCATCAAAATGCACAAAACCCAGGTCCGTCTTATCACAAGACAAACCCGGGTACATTATAGCACATTTTTCGCCGTTGAACAGTTTTTTTAGTATTGTTCACAAATTTTTCAGGTTTTGCTGGAACATTTATCCAATGAATTCCATTTATTATTGCCTATAGTTGTTCTAATTCCTCCATCCAGAGAGCAACACTTGCATCGCTTGGCATACGAAGATCCCCTCTTGGTGATAAGGACACCGTTCCAACCTTCGGCCCATCTGGTACACAGGAACGCTTGAACTGCTGGGAGAAGAACCTTCTATAAAATGTCTTCATCCATTTCAGGATTGTCGCATTATCATACACCCCAGCAAACGTCTTCTGTGCGATCCGATAAATCTTGCCCGGACGGTAACCAAAACGCATATAATAATACAGATAGAAATCATGCAATTCATACGGTCCCACGATATCCTCTGTCTTCTGGGCAATCTCCCCATTTTCCGGTGGAAGCAGTTCCGGACTGACCGGCGTATCTAACACATCAAATAATACCGTTGATGTCTTCTCGTCCGTATTCTCGGCATAATACTGTACCAGATACCGAACCAGTGTCTTCGGGATGGATACATTGACTGCATACATGGACATATGATCTCCATTATACGTCGCCCATCCAAGTGCCATCTCAGACATATCTCCAGTTCCGATCACCATACCATTATTCTTATTGGCAATATCCATCAGGATCTGTGTGCGTTCTCTTGCCTGACCATTCTCGTATGTTACATCATGCACATTCTCATCCTGTTCAATATCTTTAAAGTGCTGCCGCACCGCATCGACGATTGAAATCTCTTTAAGCGTCGTACCAAGGCATCGTGCTAATTTCAAAGCATTCTGATAGGTTCGATCCGTCGTTCCAAAACCCGGCATGGTCACCGCAATAATGTCCTTATGATCCATACCGAGCAGATCGTAAGCCTTCACAGTCACCAATAATGCCAAAGTCGAATCCAAACCACCGGAAAGCCCGATCACTGCCGTCTTACAACCCGTATGCTTCAACCGCTTGCGAAGTCCCATCGCCTGTAAGGTAAGAATCTCTTCGCAACGCTGATTCTTCTTATGTGCATCGGACGGTACAAATGGTGTCCGCGAGAAACCTCTCGTAAGCTCTGTCTCTTCTTCTACACATGTAAACATCATTTCACAGTAATCATTGTCACCTCTATTGGCAAAGGTAGTCGTCTTTCTCCGCTCTCCAGCCAGCCGCTTCACATCCAGTTCCGTGACCGTCATTCCGTGTTCAAACAGTACTGACTCTGCTAACACCGTTCCATTTTCCGCAATCAGGTTGTGACCGCTATATACCAGATCCTGCGTCGATTCATCATTTCCTGCATCTGCATAAATGTATCCAGCCAGAAGTTTTGCCGACTGCATGGCAACCAGATTCCGTCGATACTGCGGCTTGGTTGCGATCTCGTCACTTGCAGATGGATTACAAATGATTGTTGCACCCGCTAATGCATGGCGTACCGAAGGGGAATCCGCTACCCACAGATCTTCGCAGATCTCTCCTGCAACCACAAACTCCGGCATATTCTCGCAGATCATCAAAATATCTGTTCCAAGCAACGCTTCCTGTCCTGCAACATTTACATAAACCGGCTCTTTCATTCCAACTGCAAAATGTCGTGCCTCATAAAACTCCTGATAGTTCGGAATATTTGTCTTCGGAATCATTGCCAGAATCTTACCATTCTTACAGAACACTGCTACATTATATAATTGATTCCGGTATGCAAATGGCATTCCAACCACATACAAAACATCCAGAGACTCCGTTGCATCTAACAGTCTTGCCAGCTCTCTCTCGCATCCCGCCAAAAGAGCATCCTGTAAGAACAGATCTCCACACGTATACCCTGAAATACACAATTCCGGGAATACCAGTAATTTGACATGCATCTTCTCTGCATCACGTATTGCCTTCTCTATCTGACTTCCATTATATACACAATCTGCCACCTTAAGTTCCGGAGCGGCGGCAGCTACCTTGATAAATCCATCTTTCATAGCAATCTCCTATTTGTTTGTGATGTTGCGTACGTCCTCCGGTTCCGGCATAGACCGGATAGCACCCTTCTTGGTAGTTACAAGATATGCCGCTGCATTCGCTGTCTGCAACATCTCCGTAAGTTCCGCATCTGTCAGATGGTCAATATCATGATCTAAGACATAGTTGAGGATGCATCCTCCGAAAGTATCACCGGCCCCTGTTGTATCAACCGTTCCACCAAGCAGATAAGATGGTACAAATACCTTTCTTCCCTGATAGTAAGAGTAACTGCCGTCTGCACCTGCTGTTACATTCAACAGACGGATATTCGGATACTGTTCCTGCAACATTGCCGCCCCTTTATCAAAATCAGAGGTTCCCGTCATGAATTCAATCTCATTGTCTGAGATCTTCAGAATGTCACACTGGCTCATACCATACGCAATCTGCTCTTTCGCATCATCTAAGCTGCTCCAGAGCGGAGGTCTTAAGTTCGGATCAAAGGAGATCAGCAATCCGTTCTCTTTTGCCGTTGCAATTGCTTTCTTTGTTGCCTCCCGGACTACCTCATCCGTCATGGAAAGCGTTCCAAAATGAAAGATTCTTGCGTCTGCGATCTGCTCACACGAAAGCTCCTCTGACCGAAGCATCATATCCGCTCCCGGATGCCGGTAGAAAGAGAACTCCCGGTCTCCATTCTCAAAATTCTTAACAAATGCTAACGTTGTATTGTAATAAGGATCCACTACAAGACCCTCATGTGCAATTCCTACTTCATCTAATATGCCCGTAAGCATCTTACCAAATACATCATTGCCCACTTTACCAATAAATGCACAAGACTTGCCAAACTTCTTAAGAATTGCCAACACATTACAAGGGGCACCACCCGGATTCGCCTCAAACACCGGATTGCCCTGTTCGCTGTTTCCATAGTCTGTAAAATCAATCAATAACTCACCAAGAGCAATTACATCATACTTCTTCACAACCATTCCTCCTGTTATGCCTGTGCTTCAATCACATCTGCCATATCATACATACCAGCCGGCTTACCTGCCAAGAACTTACCAGCCTCGATTGCACCCTTTGCAAAGACGGACTTCGAATAAGCGGTATGATTAAATGTGATCACCTCATCCGTTCCCGCAAAGATGACATCATGTACACCCACGATCGTACCACCACGAACAGATGAAATACCAATCTCTTTGTCTGGACGCTGTTCACTTCTGGTACTTCTATCATATACATACTCGTACTCGTTGCCAAGTGCTTCATTGACAGAATCCGCCAATGCAAGAGCCGTACCGCTTGGTGCATCCTTCTTCAGACGATGATGCTGTTCTACCACCTCAATATCATATCCGGCATTGCCAAATACTTTGGCTGCATCCCTTAACAGCTTAAGCAATGTATTGATTCCCAAAGACATATTAGCCGACTTCAAAATAGCAACCTCTTTACTTGTCTTCTCTACATCTGCAAGTTGCTGCTCACTTAATCCTGTCGTACAGAGCACAACCGGAATCTTCTTTGCCTTACTATACTTTAGCAGATTATCTACCGCAACCGCCGCTGCGAAATCCACGATCACATCTGCTTCCACATCACAATCGAAAATGTTGGTAAACACCGGATATCCATTGTCACGGTTATCCACCAGATCAATTCCGGCTACGATCTCAATATCCGAATCTTTTGCTACTAACTCAGTAATTACCTGTCCCATATGACCATTACAGCCATGCATAATCATTTTTACCATTGTAATAATCTCCTTTGCAACAAAATCTTGCGTATATCATAGCATTTATGATGTATTTTCGCAATGTGTGATTTAGTGACATCCTTTCTTCTCACACCATTTCGCACTTGCCGGATCGGTTGGATCCCAGGTATGCCATGACGGAAGTTTCTCTAATTCCGGCTTGCCAAATGGTCCCGGATTCTTGCTCTCATAGATCACTACTTTGGTTCGTCCCTTACAGTGGTCATAAATCCATTTCATATTCACACATTGCAGACGAATACAACCATGGGACGCTCTGGTTCCCAACTTGTTATATTCTTTGACATCCAATGACTTATTGTTCCGATACTGTGTATAAGGAGAAGTATGGAACAAAATGTTACCATGAATCTGCTTCGTCCATTGGCTGTATGAATTATAGAACAACACCCAATACCGATGTGTCACACCTGTGTAAAAGGTTCCTGTCTTATTCGTCTTGCCCGGTGCACATAGGAAAGATTTCACAGGTATCTTATAACCTTTCTTTCCATCTTTTGCGTATACAGTAACGACACAGGCAGAAGTATTGACCTTCAATACATAGGACTTCTGTTCGCCTATAATTCCTTCTACATCCTTGATCACATTTCCGTCCGCATCATAGTAGTATTTCAAACCCTTTTTATACTTGGCATGATAAGCGAGCTTCTTGATCGTTCCTTCTCCACTTGGAGCTGTATATACCTTGCTGCCATTCTGCTTCTGATATGGAACTACCATATATGCATAAATATTCTTATAAGTAAGACCTTCATCTACATAAGAGGTCTTCTGTCCACCCTTACATTCTCCTGCCTCTTTCCAATTCTCCGTACCGTTTTTTCTGAAAATGATATAACCATCTGTATCTTTTTTCTTTTCCCATGTTAGTTTCATGGATTTTTTAGAGACAATGTCAATAGACTTAATTTTAACTGTAGCTAAATTATTGTCTGGCGTTGGCAAGCTCTCTGATACTGTTTCTGTGGCAGCCTGCTCTGTGGTTGCAGCCTCTGTCGTTGCGATCTCCGTCGTTGCTGTCAGATCAGTAGCATGTACTATTGTATGCGGTATAGCAACTGTCATCCCGAAAAGCAACGCACCGGCCAGCAAACCATGTATATTAAATCTCTCTCTTATCTTTTTCATGTGTATACATCCTCTCTCTGAAAACTTCTATATAATTGAGCCATCTCAATATCTCATAAATATATTTTATTGTATATGGAAGTATACAATAAAGCAAACAATTTATGTACGGCGACTATCAGGCAAACACAAAGCCGACAATCTTATTCATCCAATCCATGCTTGACCGCATACACCGCAAGCTGTGTACGGTCTTTTAATTCCAACTTTTCCAACAGTCTGGACAATTGATTGCGCACCGTTCCCTCTGCTAAAAATAATTTGGCTGCAATTTCCTTATTGTCATATCCACCCGCCACAAGACGTAATATATCCCTCTCCCGGTCTGTAAAATGTTCAGTCGGTACATCCTCATTTCCTTCTAACTTCTTCTTTGCCGCCGGTTCCATCTGGTTGCGCATTACCTGATATATTCCACTTCCAAATACACTGATACCATGATATACGCTCTTTACTGCCGCAATGACACTGGCATCCTCCATCTCTTTTAATATATAACCATCTGCACCATTTTGCACTGCCTTGGCAATCGTTTCTTCGTCATCAAAAGTAGTGAGTACCAACACCTTAACTCCTGCATATTGTTCTTTGATCGCATGGATTCCATATGCTCCATCATAATCCGGCATCCGCATATCCATCAAAACCACATCCGGCTGATACACCCTGCACTTTTCAAAGGCTTCCTTTCCGTTCTCTGCCAATGCAACCACTTCCATCTGTGTATCTGCTGATAATACCGCCTTCAGTCCCTGTCGCAATATCCGAATATCATCTGCAATCAATACCTTGATCTTCTCCATACTTTTCTCCTTCTCATCTAATGGATATCTAGATAATGAATCATCCTGCCTGTTCATACGGAATCTTAACTACAGTTAAAAATCCCTGTCCCTTTTCTGATGTAAAATGAACGCTGCCACCTGCCTTCTCTACCCTCTCCCGTATACCTCGAAGTCCATTATTGTCTGTTATCGTGTCACAGCCGTCCCCATCATCTGCGATCATAAGCTCTAAACGATCCTTTAAGAAACGTATTACAATATCTATCTTACTTGCGTGCGCATATTTTAATGTATTCGTAATGGATTCTCTCACACAATCATAACATATTCGTCCAAGATGGGGATATGCTTCCCTATCTTCTCCTCGTACTGTCACCTCAACCGGAATCTCTTTCACCCGGTTAGCAAGCTGTAAGATTCCCTGAGTAACCATCGGTGCCTCCTCTTCCTGTCGCAACTGATTAATTGATATGCGCAGCTCCCGGATTCCTTCAGAAGCCAGCTTTCTTGCATCCTCTAGATACCCTGTTACCTCACCCTGCCTATTGTGCTCATTCGAAACAATTGCCAGTTTCATATAAGATTGCAGCATGGTAAGTGTATGTCCTGCGGTGTCATGCACCTGCTGTGCGATCCTGTTACGTTCCTTTTCTAATGCAAGTTTTTCCTTTGAAACCGCTAATTCCTTTGTCCGATTCACCAACTCGTAATACTCACTTACATCCTGCACCACAAAAGCTATTGTTCTTTGCTGTTCGTACTGCTGAATCTGTAGAAATCTTCCATTACTGTCACAATAAGTTTCTTTAAGAATAGCATTCCGGTCTCCATCACATTCGGACACATGTATCCTCTCCATCTTCGAAAGCACTTGCAGCCACTCTGTCAGCGTAATGACATCCTCTGTGGAAATTCCCATCCAATCAGCAAAGCGGTCATTCACAAAAGTTGCCCTTCCTTCCTGATCAAAGACACATACACCATCCTGCAAACCAGACAGAATATCTCCAAATGCCGTTCCATTTACATCCATAAACCGATACCGGAAAGTTGCAATCAATACCAAAATACCGGAAATTCCAAAACCTAACGGCGTAATATCAAACGCCGATTGCACCAATCCTGTCAGATATACCGCATTGAACAAAACCGGCACAAGTACTGCGGTGATGATCAATCCTCTTGCGGCTGCATTTTGTCTGTTCTTCTTGTGCACACTGCGATAAAGCAAAACAGCTCCAAGCACCACAAATAGATACGTTGCTGCCACATTTGTATAAAAGAAGATGCCATGTGTCACTGCATCTTTCATGAAACTACTATAATACAAGTGATGCCATGGATTCGACAGTACCATACAATAGTGAAAAGCCGACAGGATATACGGCAGTATCCTAACCACCCGGGGTAGTCGTACTTCACTATAGGTGATCGCAAAATGCAGCCAGAATGCGCCAACGAAACAGATCCCAATATTTCCTACCAGATACGAGCCGGTCAACTGCCCGGTTGTATGGGATAACAGAATCAATATCTGTGAAACGCACCAAAGGACTACCATCGTCTGGCAGCCCACATATTGATAATTAGCTTTATTGCGTTGTCCTTTTAAAAGCAGCACCGCCATACTGACGGTAACTGCTCCAATCACAAGTATATATAATACACCTAATATTAACTCCATTATTGTAACCCCACTATCTCTTTCTTTCCTTGCGAATCGCCATTATGATCATCGCAACCCCCACTGCAAACAAATATACCCACCATGCAATGCTGCACCAGAAATTCCATGTCAGACGGATACCGATCACCAAAAGAACCATTCCCGATATCATAGCATAGCCGCGTTTCTCTTTTACTACCGCAATCCCTAACAGGATCGCCGTTACTACTCCAAGGATCAGTACATGTAAGAGACTTCCTGTCTCTAAATTATACATCCCCCATACCGTAAACAAAAGTACCGTGCAGCTTAACTGTGCTATCTCCGCACCCTTTTTCTTATCATACCAGATGTGACCTAACAGAACAATTCCAAGTGCAAAAACGATTGCATGTAACTCCGGCTCAAATTCTGCGATCATTTTCTGCTCACATACAACCTCTACCAGCTGCCAGCCGATGTACTCCACTATGGCAAGACTTGTCATCTTACCACCTCTTCCCTGCGACCGATACAACAGATATGCTAACACTCCTGCAACTGCAAGATTCCACACAAAACTAACTGTATATTCCCCGCCTTCCATCCAATATAGAAGATGACCGGTAAACATCTGCCATGCAAATTCAATTCCATGCAGAATATAAAATACGAGATTAGCAATCCGAAAAGATATCCTCTTCTTTTCCGGATCGGCTGTTACCAGATAGCAATGCACCCCTGCGTAGATCAACACTAACACACCAAACACAACATTGCATACAAGCCAGTTCTCATCACTAAATATGATCAGACCAAAAATCGATGTTGCATCTGTAAAAAGAGCTGACATCACATAGTCAAAAACTTCTTTTTTCTTCCAAAGCCGATATAATGACATTCCGGTTACAAATACACATCCTGCAAATGCTAAATACTGTCCGTGACCAATATAGGTATAAAGCGAAAGCAGAAACAACCCGCCAAAGCAGGCACCTAAATAATATAAAGCGGTTCTCACTTTGGTATATCCGCCTTTTCCGGTCAGATTCACACATCCCACAAAACACCCGATACTGCTCATTGCCACAATACCCTGCTTTACAAATGCCGGAATGTATTCCCATGCACTACTTACAAAGATTGCCCCCGATATCACCACAAACAATACACCTACCACCAACTGTAATGTAATCATATGTTCCCTTTTTGTACTCATACTCAACCACCCTTTCCATGTAACACAGGCTCAGTCTCTTACCCTGTGAATTACCGTTTGTTTTGTTGTTTATGAGCTTATTATATGGAAAATGATTCCACCCGGTTAGATGTCATCTGTCACGATCAGACAGCATACGGATGTGACAAATGTCACTTTGTATTATTCTCTTCCTTCCGTCCAAATCGCAATCGTCTTTAGCAGCTTTTCCTTCTCATCATGATTCAATCGCATCATTGCTTCATACAACTGCCGATCTAATGCCGTTTCCGTATATTCCGGCTCTAACTCACCCACCAGCGAATCCAGTGAACATCCCACCAGCCGCGCATAGTATGTCAGGATCCGCAGCGACATCGCTGTCCGGTTATTCTCCACATTACTGATATATCCCGGTGTAACGCCAAGGGACTCTGCCACCTGATTCTGTGTCAATCCATTCTTGATCCGCAATTCTTTAATTAAAGTTCCATAATCCTCTGAATTCATAACAACACTCCTTATATACTATATCTAATCAAAGTATACAATAAATATCACTTGATTTAAAGATACTAATGCAATACAATATATTTTATTAGTATTTTCATTATATATATCACTTACACTATCTACCATCATTTATCTTTTAATCAAATACAAATGTAGCTTTGACACACAAACCATAATTTAATATAATAAGGAGGAACACAATATGGGAAAAACATTCGATGAATTAACAATTGCAGACGACTTTATGTTCAGTAAGGTGATGCTCAACAAAAAACTGGCAAAGCATTTTTTAGAAGTGATATTGGATTGTAAGATTCAATCCATCTCCTATCCGATATATGAACATTTTATTGACATCCGTTATGATGCCAAAAGTATCCGGTTAGATGTCATATTAGAAGATGATACACATACTGTATATAATCTGGAAATGCAGACAACAACTCACCCCGGACTTACGAAGCGAAGCCGCTATTATCAGGATTTGATTGATCTTGATCTGTTACAAAAGGGTGCAAATTACAACGAGTTAAACCATAGTTTAGTCATATTCATCTGTACCTTTGATCTGTTTGAAAAAGATCATTACATCTATCGCTTTCGAAATGTCTGTCGGGAGATTCCTGAATTAGAGCTAGAAGATGGAACCGAAAAGATATTTGTCAACACTACCGGACACCTTGGTAATGTAACCGAAGAGTTCAAACAGGTTATGCGAATGTTTAACGGTCTGATTGCGGAAGGCAATTTTGTGGAAGAATTGCAACAGGAAGTAGACCGGGTCAAATTAAGCAAAGATTGGAGGCGTGAATATATGAAATTACATGTCTTATTAGATGATACAAAAAGGGAAGGCATCATACAAGGAGAATTATTAGCACTAACCAAACAAGTCTGCCGTAAACTCCAGAAGCAAAAAACACCTCATGAAATTGCTGAAGATCTGGATGAAAGTTTAGAGAAAATACAGCAGATATGCGATATTGCCAAAGAATATGCTCCTGACTACGACCCGGAAGCAATCTGTACGCAATTATTATCGAGTATGTAACGATAAATATTCTTCCCGCAACATGGTAGTTCTTTTGTTGCGGGATTTTTTATGTGCAAATCGTTCTCATATTAATAATCATTCTCAACTATCCAGTTGCAACCGGAAATAGATTGTGCTACATTTTTGTGCCTATAGCAAATTTACTTCTTTTGTTTTATAATGCCAGCATCCGTTCTACCATCCAAAATCTAACAGCCAGTTATTCAGTCTCCGCTCCCGGTCCATATCTGACAACTTCTCATCCGTTGGCGCTGTATATTCTCCTTTAATTGTACCATCCAGAATATAGAGTACCCGCTTGCAGCGTGATGCCACTTTTGCATCATGTGTCACCATCATAATTGTGGTTCCCTCATCATTTAAACGAACCAGCTCATTCATCACTTCCGTAGAGGATGCCCGATTAAGCGCACCTGTCGGCTCATCCGCAAACAATAACTTAGGATGATTAATCATACTCCGGCAGATACAGGCACGCTGCAACTGTCCTCCAGACACTTCATTAATATCATTATCCGCCACTTCAATAATAGATAATTTTCGCATCAATGCTTCCGCACGGGATACCTTCTCTGCCCGGCTCTCCTTCGACTTCTTACTCTCTATTGCCGGAAGCAGAATATTATCAAGGATCGTCAGGTTCTTCATCATATACATTTGCTGAAAGATAAATCCCATCTCATCTAACCGCTTCTTTGCCAATGTGTTCTTATCCAGTTTCATTATATCCTGACCATCAAAAAAGACCGATCCACTTGTTGCAAGATCCATTCCCGATACGGAATACAACAATGTGGATTTTCCAGAACCGGACGGTCCCATTATGGCAACCATATCCCCCTCGTCCACGTCGAAACTTACATTACGCAATACATTATTCTGTCGTTTATCAATCACATAGGTCTTACACAAATCTTTTACCTCTAATATATTTCCCATCTTTTTCCCATCCTTTCCAATCTATTATTGTTTTCAATAATTGTATTACTCTACATTTACCAGATCCGCACCCTTAATTGTCCATGTCTTCCATGCACTGATTCCGATTGTAACCAGCGTTATTCCAAGAATGATTCCCGGATAGATCAGCAGAATCTTGATCGGATCAAAATAATAATGCACATCCGTTGCCCCCATCATTGCCCAGATTGGATCACACCATAATTTTGTAACCGGTACTGTCAATACCACGGCGCTACATTCTGCCAGCACTGCCACTAACAGAAACCGACAGACATGCCATTTCCATACCGATCTATTCGTAAATCCGATTGCCTTCAAAAGTGCAATCTGCCCAAGTTCTGCCGATATAAAGGAGCGTTCCATCAGCATGGTTACAAGGATTACTACAATACCTGTTATGATCAGCAAAAGTACAACCACCGAATCCATCGTATCTGCAACCCGCATACAATCTACACAATATCCCGCTGCATCATAAATACCACTGATATCATACATTTTCTTAATCGTTTGTATTCGTTCTGTAATCTCTTTCTCATCCGGATGATCTGCAAAATCAATCTGATATGCCATCATCGCACTGGCATACGCCATAGATGTCGGAGCGTCTTCATGCAGTCTTGCTACTTTGCCAAGCTGATTCATCGACTGAAACATTGCCGTTACCATACACTTTCTTTTTTCTGTTCCAAAATCAATTGTAACCGTATCCCCAATTCCTACTCCTAATTGTTCGCCAATTGTAGGCGTAATTGCAATCTCATTTGCATTTTGCGGTGCAGTTCCTTCTGTATAACGATAATCCGTTGCCTTCGTCTCTGTATTTTGCTGAAAAATAACAGAATAAGCCTCTCCATCCACCTCGCAGGAATATTTGTACCAGACTTCCATACTAACCTTACCCGGTATTCCTTTCTCTTCCAAATCCTTTTCCATTGATCGGTAACTCTCTTTTAACTGCTCTTTTCCGTCATCTGTCATTACATTCATTTTGATCAGTTTTGCATCTGGTATGTAGATATCCGATTCCTTTCCAAAACAGGTGATCAGATTCTTGCTCCTTACCGTCGACGCTACCAGAACAATTCCTAACATAAAGATGGAACATAGAAAAAATGCCAGCCATATTGTCAGATACCGCCTCGGTGCACTTAACACATCATTTACAGCCATATATAATGGTGTCTGTACATGGGAATGGCACAGCCGATATCCTGATTTCTTCTGATAGCGTTCCCCTGTCTGACCACTCCTTATCGCATCCACCGGTGTTAGTTTCTTGACATTTCCTGTACACAGATAAGCAACCCATACCATTAACACCATAACCAACATCGTGCCAATGGCATGGATTCCATGACCATTGTCATTTCCAAGCACCATCTTTGTCGACACGGATGCGATCAGCATATTGCCAAACGGAATACTTACAAAGAATCCAATCACACCTCCCACGCATGCCATTACGCAATATTTGACGATATACAGTCTGCGAATCCGGCTATTCTTAATTCCAATCGCTTTCATAACCCCAATCTCACGGTATTCCCCCTGTATGGTAAATGCAATTACAAATCTTAAGATCACAAACGACACAATAATTAAACAGATACTAAGCACTAACACGATCATTGCTACAATCATATCCATTACATATGCCATTTTGATCATGGAGCGATCAGAACTAAACAAAATGTTAGAAGCCTTTGTCAACTCTGAAGCAAGTGCTTTCGTATTGTCCGTTGCAACATGAAAGATCCTTCCCTCATACGGCTTTACCTTCTCACTGCTTGCAAATACCTGATAATCCTTACTATTCATGATCAATCGGGTATTTCCCATCATATCCGAACCAAGAAGAGCATCCTTGATCTCTCCTGCAATCTGTAATGACAGATCTACACCCTGTAATTGAATCCGCAGAATATCTCCCACTTTTGCATGATTCTTGTTAAGTATCCCACTTGTAACATAGACTTCCCCCTGCTTTACCTTCCTTAATCTTGTATTATCCGCCAAAAAGAAGTGCAACTGATCCTCTTCTAACGGCTGCAACACCAATGTATTATTATTCTTTGTAATCAGTTTCTTTCCTTTTATCGTTACATCATCATTAGAACCCCAGATACAATATTCCTCCCGAAAGTTTTTCACCTGTTTTGAGTGTTCTAAAATACTTCTGACTCCTCCGTCTCCAAACTGCGTGAATACTATATAATCCAGCAACTTTGCTTTTTCAAAATAATAATCGGTTCCATTCAGTATGGTTACCACATTATTTAACCCACTTGCCACAAACACGGTAGCCAGAATGGTAAAGAGCAGCAGAATCATATTGATAGTACGATTGCGTTTCAAATCCCGTTTCAATATATTGAGATACATATAGATAACTCCCTTCCTGTTTTTCTACCCCAATCATAACAAAAGAATTATTAAATAATCCTTAAATCATCCACTGCATATATTAGAACAAAGCGTCTCTCACGACTCTTTTCCATCCTTGCTTTATAGTACGACTTTCCCATAACGCAATAGTAGATCGGGCAGGATCACTCCCACTCGATCTAATGATACAATCTTACTATATCTTTCGCAAAACTATTGTAACTGTAAATTCATTATCTTTCGTTGTTCCGGCATAGATCTCACCATCCATCTTGTGAAGAAGTTCTTTACAGATATACAAACCTAATCCGCTTCCTCTTACATTTTCACTATTACTTCCCCGGTAAAACGAATCAAAAATATGTGCCATCTCTTCCTGCAGCAATGTGTAACCGGAATTCGTAATTGACACAAGTACATGATCCTCTTCCTCTGAAAATGAAACCTGTATGCGTTCCCCATCTCCGTATTTAATCGCATTTTCTAATAAATTCTGTCCTACTTCAATCATGCGGTTTTCATCACCATACACCAGACATCCCGGCACCTCTTCCACAATAAATCTCGTATGAATCCGTTCTAATTTTTCTGTATAGTAACAGACCAGTGATCGTATCACCTCTGAAAGATAGAATTCTCCATTGTTTACTTCCATTTGCAGAAAATCTTCCCGTGCAGCCTCTACAATCTGCTCTACATAATTATTGATCACTTCCGTATTCCTGCTGATTCCTGCAACGGCCTGTTGACGTTCTTCCTCTTTGTCATACAAATCGGTGGCAAGTGCCTTCGTATACAGATCAATTGCGGACAACGGTGTCCGAATATCATGTGACAGAGATAATACTAATGTTTTTTTCTCCTTTTCCAATTCCAGTTCACGGATTTTGTCTAATTCCAGTTTCTCCCGCAACATATCCATTCCCCACAGAAAACGTCCGAAAAACTTACTTTTTTCTGCTTTTACCGGAACCGATAGATTACCTTTTGCTAATTCGGTTGCCAGATATTCCATTGAACCAAATGGTTGGATTATCTTTTTTCCAATCAATAAAAATATAATTGCAGATCCCACCCACATAATGGCTAACATGCCATTCATTATGACTACCGCTGGATTGTCCGTTTGCCTCTGATAACAGAACCGATACCATGTACCATTAATATCTTCTATCCGATATTCCTCATTACACACTTCCGTCGGATCAAATATCTCAACAGATAAAAGGGCGTTATATTTCCCAATATCCAGATCTTTCGCTTCAGTTCCTTCCCTCATTTCCTGTGCTGCCCTTGAAACATCCACAAGATATTCCTTATCTGTGTAACTAGAACCATATCTTATTATGATAATATTACATATTCCGATCAGACATAGCTCCAATAATAAAATACCCGTTGCAAATCTTCTGTATTTACTCAAAACGATACCCCGTTCCCCATTCCGTAATAATATGTACCGGATGTTTTGGATCTTTCTCAATCTTGTGCCGCAGCCATTTGATATGTACCGTCAACGTCTGCATTTCGGATTCACTATCACTTCCCCATATGGTACGAAACAGATATTCTTTCTTCAACGTCACTCCCCGATTTTCCATCAATAATTTCAACAATTCAAATTCCTTTGCCGTCGTTTCTACCTGCTGCCAGCTGCGATCCGGTTCCATCCCGATTGCAAGACAAACCGTCTGCGTAACTGTATTTAATTTGATATTATCGCAAACGATCTCTTCTTTTGCATATTTTCGTTTAAATATCCCATTGATCTTCGCCAACAAAATATCTACATCATACGGCTTATCGATATAATCATCCGCTCCTAGATTCAATCCCTTTAATTTATCTTCTTTCTGTGTTCTGGCACTTGCAATCAGAATATGTGCATTGGAGCTCTCACGAATTCTAGAACACACAGCAAATCCATCTATACCCGGAAGCATCAGATCCAGAATCACTAATTTTGCTCCATATCGCTCAAATAATGCAATCGCCTTTTCTCCCGTATCGACAACACTAACTGTATAGTGTTCTTTCTGTAAGAAATCAGAAAGCACCTTACCAATCTCTTTGTTATCTTCTACCACAATAATATCTAACATAATAAACTGTCCTTACCCTCTGTCACGAGCTCGCACTCTGTGCTCTCTCGCCGGTTACACCGGCTGTTCACTCAATAATGGCACAAGAAAAACAAATGCCTGCTTTGCAGTCGCTTGTTTTTCTTATGTGCTCATTATATCATAACATAGTTTGTATATAAAAATGATATTTTATATATCTTGATACATGTTTATATATAGTATATAATATATTCAATTAGTATTTTCGCTTATCTGTTTCTTTTCACTCCTACAATCATTTATCCTGTAATGCAGCACCAATATAATTTTGACACACAACCTATAATTTAATATAATAAGGAGGAACACAATATGGGAAAAACATTCGACGAATTAACAATTGCAGACGACTTCATGTTCAGTAAAGTGATGCTTAACCAACGGCTGGCAAAGCATTTCTTAGAGGTGATATTGGATTGTAAGATTCAATCCATCTCCTATCCGGTATACGAACATTTTATTGACATCCGTTATGATGCCAAAAGTGTCCGGTTAGATGTTATGTTAGAAGACGACACACATACTGTATATAATCTTGAAATGCAGACAACCACTCAGCCCGGACTTAC
Organism: uncultured Lachnospiraceae bacterium; assembly: GCA_902762905.1. Taxonomy (GTDB): domain Bacteria; phylum Bacillota; class Clostridia; order Lachnospirales; family Lachnospiraceae; genus CAG-590. The sequence continues at coordinate 20,662 of CACWQE010000041.1, forward strand.
GAAACGAAGCCGTTATTATCAGGATTTGATAGATCTGGATTTATTACAGAAAGGTGCTAGTTATAACGAGTTGAACCATAGTTTGGTCATATTCATCTGTACCTTTGACCTGTTTGAAAAAGACCAGTACATCTATCGTTTTCGTAACGTGTGCCGAGAACTTTCTGAATTAGAATTAGAAGACGGAACCGAAAAGGTATTTGTCAACACTACCGGACATCTCGGTAATGTAACGGAAGAATTCAAGCAGGTTATGCGAATGTTTAACGGTCTGATTGCGGAAGGCAATTTTGTGGAAGAATTGCAACAAGAAGTGGACCGGGTCAAATTAAGCAAAGATTGGAGGCGTGAATATATGAAATTACATGTCTTATTAGATGATACGAAACGAGAAGGATTCGCAGAAGGTCTCACCAAAGGAGAACAGCTTGCATTAACCAGACAGGTCTGTCGCAAACTTCAGAAACAGAAATCACCAGAAGATATTGCTGAGGATTTAGATGAAAGTTTAGAGAAGATACAACAGATATGCGATATTGCCAAAGAATATGCTCCTGATTATGACCCGGAAGTAATCTGTACGCAATTATTATCTCAATTGTAATACAATTCTTTCTTTGAGAAATCTGGCAATCAACATATTTCCGGTAATATAAAAAGGCGGCAATCCGTTCAGTAACTACGAACGAATTGCCGCCTTTTGCTTTATAACTAATCTTATTCCCGATTCTTAAGAACCTCGGCAGGAACCATCTGCTTGATCCGGTGTACCAACAAATAATTGATAATGAAATACAATACCAGAATTCCTACTAATACCGCAACATACATCCAGATTGGGAAAGACTTATCCACACCACAGGCAACATTTGGCACAAATGCCGGTTCATACATCGCATCCATAAGCAGTTTCGCAAGCGGAAGCGAGATCAAAGCACCAAGTGCCACAACATAAAAATTCCCATCTAGGTACATCTTCCGCACTTCTTTGTTACGGAATCCAAAAATCTTGATCAGTGCAATACTAAAGGATGACCGGTCGATCATAACCTTCATCATCAGATATAATACAATGGCAAAGATTACAATGGATACTCCTCCGATCGTAAAGATCATTCCCTGCATCTGCGCAGAGAATATACCTGCCGCCTTCTTCACATCTTCTTTTGTGGTGGTAGAATACAATCTGCCACTCTCCACACCAAGATCATGATCCGCAAATACTACATTGTAGAAATCATCCGGTTCACCAAACAGATCCACTGCCTTGTCATACGGCATAAACACGGTAAAGTTCGGTGCATACTGCGTGATCTCATGTACTTCAAAGGCATATAACTGATCTGCCTCGGTATCCTCCAAGGTAAACGTATCTCCGACCTTCAAGCCATACTTATATGCAATGGAAGAACTGATCGTTACCTGATTGGCTGTATCCGCAAAGGTAACATCAAAGAACGGATTATCTTCCGTAATTCCCATAACTGCGACATCAAATGTATAGCCATAGATCTCCTTCTTTAATGTCTTTGCGTATGCTTTGTATCCACCCTTTGGCGGTTCTGAAGTACCTGCTGATGATAGATGTTATATCCTTGCAACCGATATTTACATTATTGTGTTTCGCGCTGTTGCTATCAGAATCTACTACGCCGTGCTTATCACCCACCCGAAGCCGCCCTATCGTTGGCACAAGTGATCTACGTAATGGTGAATTATAGGAGATAAAGAATAACCTGATGCATTATGTGTACGATGAGAGACAGATTATCAATTTTAAACACAATTAAAATTTCGGTGACATATTAACACCAGACGGCTTCGGGTGGGCGATAAGCACAGCCGTAATAAGATTAACCGGCAAACAGCGCATGTTCAAAAAAGTAAATCCCGGCAGGGGCGGTCTGTCATGTTTGCAAGCAGGTACGTGGAGCACGCCAGCACTTTGCGACGTAATAATAAGCAGAACGAACAAA
>CACWQE010000042.1 GCA_902762905.1 uncultured Lachnospiraceae bacterium
CAGGCTCATGCCTCTTACTTCTCCATTTGAAACATTAAACCTGAGCCTTGCCACCGGGTATCGTCTCGAACCTTCCGCAAAATACCCCGTATTCTTCTTGCCTTCTTCATCACGAAGCGGTCTTTCAACTGTAATCTTGGTATAGCCAAAATCCTCGTTATCATAAATCTGGCTGATTTCACTCTCTTTAAAATCACCATATATCCTTGTAATCTCCGCGATATCTTCCTCTGAGATATCGTTTCGCTTGTTCCCCAATGCTTTTCTTCTCTTCACATACATCTCATTTGCATTGATCAACTGCACTTTTCCTTCTCTGACTGTACCAGCCTTTTTATTCGACAACACCCAAATATATGTTGCAATTCCCGTGTTGTAGAAAATATCATTTGGCAAAGCAATAATTGCCTCCAATAGATCCTGTTCTAAAATGTATCTGCGGATTTCAGAAGGTCCGGAACCTGCATCACCTGTAAATAATGGCGAACCGTTATGAATGATTGCAATACGGCTTCCACCTTTATCAATATCTTTCATTTTTGAAATGGCAGTCATCAAAAACAACATCTGACCGTCACTAGCTGCCGGAAGTCCTGCACCAAATCTTCCACCAAATCCCAGCTTTGCTTCTTCCATTACCTTTGCCTTTTCATTCTTCCACTCACGCCCAAATGGTGGATTAGATAAAATGTAATCAAATGTACTACCGGCAAACTGATCATCTGATAAAGTATTCCCATCTTTAATGTAATCTGCATTGTTACCCTTGATCAACATATCCGCCTTGCAGATAGCGAATGTCTGATCATTGATCTCCTGACCAAACGACACAAGCTCCGTCTCTTTATTCAAGCTGTGCAGATATTCCTCAGCAACAGATAACATGCCTCCCGTACCGCAGGCTGGATCATAAATTGTCTTCGCAACATTATTGCCCGACAAAATATCATTGTCATCATTAAACAAAATGTTGACCATAAGCTGAATTACTTCTCTTGGAGTGTAATGCTGTCCTGCATCTTCATTATGAGACTCAGAGAATCTTCTGATGCCCCATACTGGTCAGTTGGACCAGCACTCTGTCCATATTATTGATTGCATCTTCTGCCTCGATCAATAATTCCATATCTTTCTTATCCATAGTTCCATTCTCCTCAAATATTACATACATTTATGCTTTCTATGCAGTATATCAATTATTCAAACATCGTCGGACTCAGACTATTATCCTCCATAATCTTCTGCAACTGGCTCTTATCAGTTATCTCCGTGATCACATACCGTCTAGGTCGTGGCTCGTCAAATCCGGTGATGACAATATAGTATGTTCCATCTACCTTAACTAAAGTTTCCCCATGATACTCAAACTTTCCACATGGTTCCGCTTTCATTCCCATATGTTTACACATATAGGCAAGTAAAACACGACTTGCCCGACAGTCTCCCTTTCCTCCAAGCAATAGCATTTGCCAGTTATTTTGATTTACCTGATAGTCCGTTGTCTCACCGATGCAAGCTGCTGCCCTCGCTACTTTTTCCTTACCTGTCATAGACGAAGTAATATACTTTTGTTCAAATGCAGTCAGTACTTTATCCACATAAAAGTTACTTTCTGCATATACTCTTACCGTGGCTGTCAGCCGTTGATTGTTTTCCAATATTGCTGTTACCGTACTTGTCAGATACGGTGTGCCGTACCCCGGTCCCCAAACTGTTGTCAGCAGACCGTCATCGGATATTACTAATCCGGCTTCTGTAGATACTTTCCACTTCTCTACTTCCAGTTTTGTTCCGGTGACCTGAAATTGAAAGGTTGTCTTATGTGCCGGATCTACTGTCATATATGATTTCAATGCATCATCCACATGGTAAATGTCTACTGATGTCGCATTCAGTCTCGGAATGTCCGCTTGGGGAGCAGCTTGTTTCTTTGCAGTTACTTTGATCCTGCACCGCTTTGTTTTTCCTTTGTACTTTGCGGTAACATACGCTGTTCCCGACTTGCAGGCTTTCACCTTCACTGATTTCTTACCGGTCTTTATGATCTTTACCACAGATTTCTTACTGCTTTTCCATTTGACCTTCGCCTTCTTCGGAACATTTTTTACGGTCAATTTACTTGTTTTTCCCACCTGTAGATTTTTAGAAGTGGCAGATAGTTTCCATTTTGTTTTTGCGGAGGCAGTCTGTGGAATACATACCACCAATGCTAATGCCATCACGGCTCCCATTATCAACTTCTTGCTCATATCACACACCTCCACCTCATTTGCCATTCTCATCTTTCTCCTCCGGAAAAGGAACATATTGCATTAAATTACTTACCTTATGTTCTATCTCCAGCCGATACAGCATCAATCGAAGCAAATAATCGGGAATCTCCCGCTTCTCTGCGAACCAGTTTTCCATGGTTCGCAACGGAATTCCGAAATATCTTGCAAACTCTTTCTGTGTCATGCCAGCCTGCTCTTTAGCTGCATTTAAGATTTCTCTCTGTTTCATATGATCACCTCACATCCATTCAATGAATGGTTTAGTTTAAATTTACCATTCATTGAGTGGTTTGTCAAGTAAAAAAACAACATAACATGATAAACACATACTATGTTGTTTCCTTAATATTCATTTTAAAATAAATACAAAATATGAATTATAAGTAATCCTCTTATTAGACAAATCCGTCCAGTTGCAATAAATTATTTATGACATATGTTTGGAAATCAAGAATTTCAAATCAACAACTTTTGTCAACCATAAATTAATATTACTTTGCATAAATTTCCCTATATATCATTGATCAGTTTATTTCTGTCGTTCAAACTCAACTGTATATATATTAACAATGTCATCTTTTCTAAGCTTATACATACGCAACAATTCATTAATATTACTAACATCATTAATATTCCCATTTTGGCAAAGAGAACTATAGAAATCACGAACATTTTTTCTAAAATATTCTAGTTCTTTCTCAGTTATCACTCTCATTTTTTCGTCTGGAGATGCAACTGCATCAACAACTTTAGATGGATGGACCATTATTGGTATGCACTCATTTGGATATATATAATTCTCCTTAAACCAATTAACCGATCCCGATAATTGATTACAATAATCTTTTTTTATCGTTTGAGTAGTAGCCTCCGTTTTACATTCAATAACCAAATACTTGCTTGAATCAATTGCCCACAAATTGTCGGGTCCGTATCCTCCAGTTTCCTTATCTGGTCTTGAACATGCAAAACCAAGAATTGTTCCTATCTGATTTAGTGCATCTTCAAACTTTTCGTATTCACTTCCCATACATAAATTTGACAGAACTCCATCTATATATATTAACAGTTCATTTAACCCAAGTCTTCCAACAACCAGATTGGTACTGATAGCTTGTGCCTGCGGAATTGTGTAAGTTGTTCTTTGATACTGTATACCTGCAAGAGGTGACAGAATAGCTGCACTTAAATTTTTTCCCGCTTTTAGTATTTCTTGAGAAAGGGCTGGATCTATTTTATTTGTGTATTCAGCCTGAATCTGACATAAATATCCTTTAGTTCTTCTGTCAGTCTCTTTATCTTTAACTATCTTTATAGTATTTGCAGCATCAAGCCATTGCATATTCATAGCTTTTTCAAAAGCCTTTCTCTGCGCAACTATCTTTTCATCTACCTTTGCCTCATTTGAATACTTAACTGCGGCTAAATTTTCCTTGCAGGTTGTAACCCACTCTGCATCTTTTTCTAACGAATAATTTGCAAGTTCAAATATTTGATCAATCGTTGGCTTTGAACCTGTTTCATTAACTAATAAATCCCATAATTGCTTTGAAAGATCATATTGGCATCTCGTCGCTGCGCTAAAATAATCTATTCCCCTATTTCTTGACAATACATCTGTAAGTTCATCACCCATAAGAACAATACAACATTCATCGTCATTAGAACGAACTCCACGTCCCATACCTTGCTCAATCCTTTGAACTTGCTCCCTCAATAAAGTTGTGCTCTGAGGATCCACACTTTGAATATATCGATCCTTAATACTATTTAGAGGTGGAAGTCCATCAATAACCAACATCCTACAAGCATCACTCGGCAAATCAATTCCATCATATCTATTAACGAAAATTACTTTACCTACATGCTTACCACTCTTTAATACTTCAACTATTTGGTCTATATTATCTTTTGTTGCTGTTCTTAACCCTCCTTCATCCCAAAATTTTGCTCTAGAAAAAGAAGGCACAAGTATCACGACATTATATTTTTCAGCTATTTCCTCAACTTTTTCCTTTATTTCAATTTCCGATATGTCACTATTTACGTACTTTGGAAAAATAACTAATCTATCTCCAATATCATTAGCATTCTCTGGAGTAATAATGTTCTTCATGTCTTCTGTAGCTAATCCTAATGCAGAGACAAACACACTATCGTCAGCTAATGTTGCACTCATATATATGCGCCTACTTGCATCTTCGAGACTAGATATCTTTTCTAAATCAATTCCTTTTGGAGATATTTCAATTGCAGAAGCAGTAATTATACAATCACATGTTTCCAAACCTCTTTCTATCAACGGTAGTCCAAAATATATTGCATTATTATCACTATTATTATATTTCGTTAATATCCTATAAACGTTATCCTGTTGTCTTTGCCATTCCCAATAAGGCACTAGCATATTTTTTCGACAATCTTTCATCTCAACAATGTCAATGTAGTTCTTTGGATTATAGTCTTTTAACGAAGAACTAAATATAGCAATTAATTCCTTATAGGCATCCGTTTCAGCATTAATTTTTATCATAAATTGACCAATAATTTTATCCATGCACGCATGTACATCATCAATAATAATACTTCCTATCGGATAGTTTCCACTTTCTCTCATGCCGAAATAGCTATAGCCATTTACAATAGTCTGAATAGAAGTAACAAGAATTGCTTTTGAGTTTGAATAGCTATAATCATCTTTATCTTCCGTTACAGAAATCCCCAATTTCTTAGCTTCATCAACAACTTGCTTAACCAAATAATTGTCAGGCACTACATATATAGCTGGTCCCTTTTCTTCATTTAAACAACTCTGAAGCATAATTAACCCAACTACTGTTTTACCACTACCAGTATTCATTTTTAATATTACATTTTTTTCATTTCTTATATCAAACCACTTTTTCCAGACTTCACTTTGAACATCTCTGGGATATCCATAACCAGGTGCTTTTGAAGGTAATGTCATAAATATTTCCCTAGGCTCTATTGTTTTTGTTTTGGCATTAGAATTAAGTTTTGATAAAAGATTCATTATTACACTCTCCTAACTCATTAAATGCTTGTACCCCTGCACTTATATAGAATATAAATAAAAATCACAAGGATACTATTATTTACCGGAACATCTGCAAAATTGACAACTATAATTGTCTCTCAGCAAAACTATATTAATTATATCACAATATCCTTTTCCTCTCCACCGAAAAAGGCATCCTATGAATATCTCCACAGGATGCCCCATTTATCACGGCTCACTTTTCCTCATCGAAACGGTGTATCTCTCGCCTCCTGCCAGCCATCACGCCCTGCACTTGGTTCCGTCTGTTCCTTACTGTCACCACTTTTCTGCTTTTCCTTGCTCTCTTCAAAGGACTTTCTCACTGCTCCATACAGCTTTTCCCGAAACTCCTTTGTTACCGGAAAGCAGATATCCTGATAGATACTCTTTCCCTGTTCATCGGTCTGTTTCGTCTTATAGGACGGCATTGCCACAAAGAGTCCGTTCTTTCCCTGCAACAATGATACATTATTGATCACAAAGCAGTCCTCCAGATAAATTCTCGCAAGACCTCGGATGTTGCTTCCATCCCTTTCAAACGGAGTAACTTTTACATTGAACTTTAGTTCCTGTGATTTCTCCTGATCCACCTGACTGATCTTAAGCTGCAACCGGTTCTCTTCTATCTGCTGTACCTGTTCATAGGCTTTCATGATTCCTTCATAGAATTCTTCACGAAATTCTTTTGTAATTGGATGGCAGATATCCTTATATCCGCTGTCGTCTTTACTGCTTGCATATCTCGGCATAGATACAAAGCACTGACCATCCTTATTCTCAATAACAGCAATATTGCTGACCTTGAAGCTTTCTGCAAACACTACCGATACAAATGCACGGATGTTTCCATCCCCTTTGTTTAACTGATTAACTGTAATTTCATAATTCATACAAACCAACCTTCCTTTCATCATTCCTAACTGACTTCACTTCCAGATTATTTACTTCCAATGGCACCATCCCCTTTCCTCTGATCCGTCTTTTCTCCATCCTGCTGATCCATGTTATTTACCGGCTCACACTTTACTACAAATCGTTTTGTGCCATGCTCCGCACAGGTGAAAAGTGTAAGACTTTCCTCCTCTGTCTGCTCAGTTACCCATTCATCGTATGGATTTACGACTTTCATCTCTTTTACCGTGTATTCGTGCTTTTCCTTCTTTCTATTCGTAAGCAGGACCTTCGCCCCGGCTTCTATGTTGCATAGATAAGTAAAATACACCCCACGGCGGCTGCCATTATGTCCGGCAAGAACACAGTTTCCTTTCCCACAAAGCTCTGTCGTATTTGTCATATGACCAATGCCCTCATTAAGCTGCACACTGCCGGCTCCTTCAAATACCGGATATTTAATATCTAAGCTCGGTATTTCAACAATCCCGATAACACCCTCCTGTAATAAAAGGGAATCTTTCTTTTTATGATCTTTTTTGTTCTGCTTCTCTTCATCCTGTTCCTCCTCAAACGCTTTCATATAATGGTTACTTCTCTCCTGCTCTTTCATCCGCAAAAGAAAGGGGATTGCGACAATGGCAACCCCCAGTAAAATCAACACCATATCCTTTTTTATTCGTCTCTTCATCGGTAATCCTTCCTTTCTCGATACGGATAAGCATTCTCTGCCACCTGACTGATCTCCTGCCCGTTTTCTTCTGTGATCGGTTTATTCTCCAGATCAAGCTGGGTATTGAGTTCAAACTGTCTGGCAGTCTTGCTTTTCAATTCTTCCTCGTAGGCAAACTGCTTTTCGTATTCTGCCTTTGCCTGTTCCATATCACGCTGATACTGCTCTAACTTCTTCTCCAGAAATTCAATATTTCCATCCATTCCGTTGAAGCAATTTTCCAGTTTGACCATACATCCCACCGGGGAGTTGGATAATTCCACCTTGTAATCGGTTCGCCCATGCAGGATCAGATAATTCACACCAATAAAGTTTTTCTCCACCTGCACCTCAAAACCTCGATACTCGCCGATTTCGGTTGTCTCTCCAACCTTGCATTTACTGACTGCCGCCAACACCGCCGTACCGCCATCCACACGCTCATGAAAGGTCATATTTCCCACTTTAATGGCAAACTCCTCATCCGCTGCAAGCACCTGTTCATCCCGTTTTTTGATGTCTGCATGAACACAGTTCAGCTTTTCATTTGCCGCAGCAATCAGTTTCGGAAATTTGATCATAAACTGATCCTGCAGGCTGTAATGCTGACTGTCATAGGATGCCTTTAACATCTTGAGTCTCTGCACCTCATTATCCACTTCCATCTTTTCTTTGATCAATGGATTTCCGGTTGCCACAGCCTTAATCTCAGCATACGATAGTGTTGCTTCGTCGATATCCTCACAGCTCCTCGAAATGGACTTGCTGGTCATCACCTGTGAGATAAAACGCTGTTTGTTCTCCACAAGGCTCCAACTGTATGCATCAAAGGTTCCTTTTGTGACATAACGGTATACCGCCACTTCACTGTTTTCATTTCCCTGCCGCAAGCCTCTTCCCTCTCTCTGCTCGATAGAGGAAGTCTTATTTGTTCTACTATTTAACTTCCCGTCATTTTGGCGAGAAGTTAAATCTTGTCTACTTCCCTGTTTCCGCATGGCATCCATTTTCATCTTCAAAGCAAACGCTTTCTCACTTGGCAGTATTCTTTCTCTTTGGATATTAGAATCCACCATAATGCATACCGCCTCATCGTCTGAATAATCTTTTACAAAGACCGGGATCTTATCAAGTCCTGCCCGTCTTGCGGCATGTGTTCTCCGATGACCGGAGATTAGTTCAAATCCTCCCTCCGGTCGTTTTCTCGCGATTGCCGGAGACAATACACCTTTTGCTTTAATTGATTCCACCAGTTCATCCATTGCTTCATCATCCACTACATGAAAGGGATGTCCCTTAAATTCATGTAACTGATCCAGCGGAATATCACTTGCGCCTTCGATTGTCGGCACAGCCAGTAATTCTTCATAATTCGTCAGGGATATTTTCTTCCCTGCTCTTGTTCGCATTGACATCGAAATCCTCCTTTTTTGTTTTTTCTAGGAGCAAGAGACAAAAAAAGACACTTCCTTACTAGAAAGTGTCTTAATATGTGTTCAAAATTCTTTCCTTTGTTGATTTTCCTTGCAAATTAATGCAAGAAGTTGTAACTAAGGTTGCGAATTTGATGTCTTTTTGATGTCATTTGCTTGCAATGAATGTCTGCAAACCCGCATAAACACTGGGTTTTACTTGTCGATGCTCTTCATCGTCGGGAACAATAACACATCTCTGATTGCCTGTGAATCCGTCAACAACATAACCAGACGGTCGATACCATATCCGATACCACCTGTTGGAGGCATACCGATCTCTAATGCATTTAAGAAATCTTCATCTGTATGCTCTGCCTCGTCATCACCAGCGGCTGCATTGGCATCCTGCTGTGCGAAACGCTCTCTCTGATCGATTGGATCATTTAACTCGGAATATGCATTACACATCTCCCATGTATTACAGAACAACTCGAAACGCTCTACCTTTGTCGGGTCGTTCGGCTTCTTCTTTGTAAGTGGAGAGATAGCAAGCGGATGATCCATAATAAAGGTTGGCTGAACCAGATTCTTCTCACAGAACTCTTCGAAGAATAAGTTCACGATGTCACCCTTGGTATGACGCTCCTCATACTCAATATTGTGCTCATCTGCAAGCTTCTTTGCCTCTTCATCTGTCTCAACTGCATCAAAATCAACACCTGCATATTTCTTAATCGCATCATTCATTGTCAAACGCTCAAACGGTTTACCAAGATCAATCTCTACTCCATTGTAAGAGATCTTCGTAGAACCACATACCTTCTCGGCAAGGTAACGGAACATAGACTCTGTAAGCTCCATCATACCTTCATAATCGGTATATGCCTGGTATAGCTCCATCAATGTGAACTCCGGATTATGACGGGTATCTACACCCTCATTACGATATACACGACCGATCTCGTATACACGCTCTAATCCACCAACGATCAATCTCTTCAAGTATAACTCCAAAGAAATACGCAGCTTCACATCTTCATCTAATGCATTATAATGTGTCTCAAATGGTCTCGCAGCAGCACCACCGGCATTGGATACCAAAGTAGGTGTCTCTACTTCCATGAAATCTCTGTCTGCTAAGAAATTACGAATCTCTTTCAGAATCTTCGAACGTTTAATGAATACTTCCTTGCTCTCATCATTCATGATCAGGTCAACATATCTCTGACGATAACGGGTATCAGTATCAGTCAGACCATGGAACTTTTCTGGAAGTACCTGCAAACTCTTTGAAAGAAGTGTCATCTCAACAGCATGAATCGAAATCTCTCCGGTCTTGGTACGGAATACATATCCCTTCACACCATAGATATCACCAATATCGGACTTCTTAAAGTCTGCATATGCCTCTTCACCAATTGCATCTTTGGATACATATACCTGAATACCGCCCTTGAGATCCTTGATATTACAAAATGATGCTTTACCCATAACACGCTTAAACATCATACGACCTGCGATCGATACATTGATTGGCTGTGCATCCATGATCTCGCGTCTCTCGTTATAATCTGCGGTGATCACTTCTCGTGCTTCTTTCTCATCCAATCCTTCCGTATTCGGAGCTACCCTTCCCGCTAACAGTTTTGCTTCATGCTCCTCATATAATTCCTTACAGTCGGATGTATGATGTGTCTGATCATACTTTGTAATCTGAAACGGGTCCTTACCTGCTTCCTGTAAATTCGCAAGCTTCTCCCTTCTTACCTTCAATAACTGATTCACATCCTGTGTTCCCTTTGGCTGGTTACCCTGATTCTTCTCTGCCACTTTTCTTACTCACCTTCCTATTAATTAACATATAAATAGGGGATAGTATTCACCATCCCCTTACGTTCACATCTGCTTATTCTTCATCCAGACTAATGTCTAAGATCTCATACTGGAATGATCCGTTCGGTGCCTCTACCGTAACCTTAGTTCCTGCTTTGGCACCCATCAATGCAGCTCCTACCGGCGACTCATTCGAAATCTTGTTATTCAAAATGTCTGCCTCTGTAGAACCTACCAACTTGAATATCTCAACGTTACCGGTCTTCACTTCCCGAACAGTGACTGCACAACCAACGTTAACTTTCTCACTATCTACATTATCCGTATATACGACTTCTACATTCTTAAGAATTGACTCTAACTCTTCAATTCTTGCTTCGATATCTTTCTGCTCGTCCTTTGCAGCATCATACTCCGCGTTCTCTGATAAGTCACCCTGTTCTCTTGCTTCCTTGATCTTCTGTGCAACTTCTTTACGTTTGACTACTCGTAAATTCTGTAACTCATCCTCTAACTTTTTAAGACCTTTGTCGGTCAAAAGATTCTTCTTCTCTGCCATTTGACTCGCCCTTCCATCCTATTAAATTAATGCATTCGCATTCGTTCTACTATTATACATGACCACACAAATGATGTCAACGAAAAATCATTGATCACACCAGCCGTATACTGGAAGCAACACACATAGAAATTATTACATCTTTGCTATTATAAAGTAAACAAGCTGCCAATCCATTGTAAATTGGCAGCCCATCTTATTCTCTTACTATTCAGCTTCCGTTGTCGTTGCCTCCGTATCCTCTGCTGTAGTAGCTTCGGTATCTTCCGTTGTTGACTCTGTATCCTCTGTCGTATCTTCGCTTTCACTAGACGCTTCTGTGGTAGTAGCTTCTGTTGTATCCTTGCCATCTGCAGCCTCCGTATCTTCAGAGTCTGCTTCTGTACTATCCACTAACTTGGCATTGTCTTTCAGGTAATCCATCACTTTCTCAGAAAGAACAAGAACCTCAAAATAATCATCTCCAAAGTAATTGTATACTTCTTCTTTTGTCTTTACATTATAAGTGTCCATGTACTCCTGAACCTTCTTGTCTGTCTCTTCGCTACTAACCTTGATTCCTTCTTTGGCAGCAATACAGTATAATACCATCTTCTGGTCTAGATACTTCTTCACATATTCCGTAATACCCTTCTTCAATGAATCTTCTGAATCATATCCATTCATTGAAAGAACATCCTCGTAAGAATATCCATAGCTCTTATAGCTATCTGCCGTATTCTTGAAACTCTTGAATTCTTCATCTACAAGATCTTTCACTTCATCTTCATCATAACCGGAGATCTTACAATTCGATACTACTTTGTCAAAGATATCACTCTTAGCCTGTTTCTCTGCATTGGTCTCGTTCGTCTTCTTCAAATCTTCTTTGATTGATTCCTTGTACGCATCAATCGTATCATAATCTGTATTGTCTTTTACCAGCTGATCCGTTAATTCCGGTGTAGTCTTTACGGAAATCTTATTGATCGTTACCTTGAAATTCACATCCTTACCAGCAAGATCTGTGTTATTCGGGTATGGATCCGGGAACTGTAAATCTAAGGAAACCTCATCTCCCACATTATGTCCGATCAAACCAGTCTCGAATCCATCAATAAAGGAATTCGAGCCAATTGTCAAATCCTGTCCGGTAGCACTTCCACCGTCGAATTCTTCTCCATCCATAGTTCCTACATAATCAATATTCACGATGTCGCCATCTTCGACTGCTCTATCCGTTACTTCGTTGGTCTCTGCCAAGCCATCCACAAAGGAATCCAACTTGCTCTGAATATCATCTTCTGTTACCGCTGCGACTGTCTTCGTATACTCAATTCCCTTGTAATCTCCTAAGGTTACATACTTGCTGTAGGCCTTTGCTTTACTGTTCCCACAACCTGTCATACTTAGCATCATCATTCCGGCTAATACAATAGCACCAACTCTTTGTTTCTTCATCATCAAAATCCCTTCTATACATTGTATCTTATATTTGTACTATACGTGAGTGTACACATAGTTTAATTTATATCACAAAACAATACAAAAAGAAAGAGAATTTGAAAAAAGTTCACAAAAATACCATGATTGTTGTCTTTACTTTATATAATAAGAATCTTCCTTTTTTCTCACTCCCGGTACATGATATAGTGTTATTTCATATTTACAAACCCTATATAGAGTGTTATAATAGAATTGTTTTCAGCCTCTGCCCCTAGATATTGGGGATAGACGGATTATGAATCATAATAATCACAACGATTTCAGTTATAAGAATAAATGAGAAGGAGAAGAATTATGAAGGTTATCAAGAGAGACGGCTCTACTGTTTCCTATGACAGGAATAAGATCAAACGTGCCATTCAGAAAGCGAATTCGGAGGTTGCACCTTCTGAGAAAGTAACGGATGACACGATTGAAGATATTATTACCTCGATCGAGAGCAGGAACCGTTCAAGAATGTTAGTGGAGGATATTCAGGATATTATCGAACAAAAGTTAATGGATGAGAAGAAGTTCGTACTTGCAAAGACATACATTATCTATCGTTATTCCAGAGAATTAGTCCGTAAGGCTAACACAACCGATGATTCGATCCTTAGTTTGATCCAGAACCGTAACAAAGATGTTATGGAAGAGAATTCGAATAAGAATGCCACAGTTGCTTCTACTCAGCGTGATCTGATTGCCGGTGAAGTATCCAAGGATCTTACCAAGCGTGTACTTCTCCCTGAGAAGATTTCGAAAGCACATGAGGAAGGCATTCTGCATTTCCATGATGCCGATTATTTCTTACAGCCGATCTTCAATTGCTGTCTGATCAATATCGGTGATATGTTAGACAATGGAACCGTTATGAATGGCAAATTGATCGAGAGTCCGAAGAGTTTTCAGGTTGCCTGTACCGTTATGACACAGGTAATTGCAGCCGTTGCCAGCAGCCAGTATGGTGGTCAGTCTGTCGACGTAAGACACCTTGGCAAATATTTGAGAAAGTCATACCATAAGTTCAAGACAAAGATTACTGCCGAATTCGGCGACAAGGTACCGGAAGATATCATTGAAGAGATGGTACAGGAACGTCTGAAAGATGAATTACGCTCCGGTGTACAGACCATCCAGTATCAGATCAATACCTTAATGACAACGAACGGTCAGTCCCCATTTGTTACCTTATTCCTTAATCTGGATAAGGATGACGAATATATCGAAGAGAATGCTCTTATTATAGAAGAGATTCTCCGTCAGCGTCTCGAAGGTATCAAGAATGAGCAGGGCGTCTACATTACACCTGCCTTTCCAAAACTGATCTATGTATTAGATGAACATAACTGCTTAAAGGGTGGCAAATATGATTATATTACAGAACTTGCTGTGAAATGTTCTGCAAAGCGTCTTTACCCTGACTATATTTCAGCTAAGAAGATGCGTGAGAATTACGAAGGTAATGTATTCTCCTGCATGGGCTGCCGTAGTTTCTTAACACCATGGAAGGATGAGAACGGTAATTACAAGTTTGAAGGTCGTTTCAATCAGGGTGTTGTCAGCCTGAATCTCCCACAGATCGGTATTATTGCCAATGGTGACGAAGAGAAGTTCTGGAGCTTGTTAGAGGAACGATTAGATCTCTGCTATGAAGCCTTAATGTGCCGTCATAACGCATTGATGGGTGTCACCTCTGATGTCAGCCCGGTACACTGGCAGTATGGTGCCATTGCCCGGCTTGAAAAGGGTGAAAAGATTGATGAATTACTACTTAATGGATATTCCACCATTTCGCTTGGATACATCGGATTATACGAAGTAACCAAGTTAATGAAGGGTTGCAGTCACACCACACCGGAAGGACAGGAATTTGCACTTCGTGTTATGAATCGTCTGCGTGCGGCTACCGACAAATGGAAAGCCGAGACCGGAATTGGATTCGGTCTTTATGGCAGCCCGGCAGAATCCCTCTGCTATCGTTTTGCACGGATTGATTTAGAACGCTTTGGAAGTATTCCAGATGTTACCGACAAAGGCTATTATACCAACTCTTATCATGTAGATGTAAGAGAACACATCGATGCCTTTAGCAAGTTCCGTTTTGAAAGCCAGTTCCAGAAGATATCTTCTGGTGGTGCCATCTCTTATGTGGAGATTCCTAACATGCGGAATAATTTAGATGCGCTTGCAGAGGTCGTACGTTTTATCTATGACAACATTCAGTATGCTGAATTTAACACCAAGTCCGATTACTGTCATGTATGCGGCTATGATGGTGAGATTCTCATCAATGACGACAACGAATGGGAATGCCCACAGTGTGGCAACAAAGATCACGCTAAGATGAATGTAACAAGAAGAACATGTGGCTACTTAGGCGAGAACTTCTGGAATGTTGGTAAGACCAAGGAGATTAAAGCCAGAGTGCTGCACCTGTAGAATAACAGCTACATTTATTATGTAATGAAGGACGAATAATTATGAACTACGCAGAAATTAAGAAATATGACATTGCCAATGGTCCCGGTGTCCGTGTGAGCCTCTTTGTCAGCGGTTGCACTCATCACTGTCCCGGATGCTTTAATCCAGAGACCTGGGATTTTAACTTTGGCAAACCATTTGACAGCGATGTGATCAATGAGATCATCGAAGCATTACAGCCCGGCTATATACACGGTTTTTCCCTACTCGGTGGAGAACCATTTGAACACAATAACCAGATTGCATTGCTTCCTCTATTAAAAGAGATTAAGACCCGCTTTCCACAAAAGGATATCTGGTGCTACACCGGATATGATTATGAGAAAGACTTATTAGGAACAATGTGCCCGAAGTGGGAAGAGACCAGGCAGATGCTTTCCTATATTGATATATTAGTAGATGGTGAATTCGTAGAAGCCAAGAAGGATCTTGCACTCCGTTTCCGTGGTTCTTCGAACCAACGCATTATCAAAGTACCGGAATCTCTTGCCAACAACCAAGTCATTATATGGGATGATTCCAAAGATTTCTCGATCTATTGAGAACATGATTGATTAGCATTTTCTTATCATTCCTTACATCTCTCTAAATTGAGTACAGACCAATTCATGTATATACGAAAGGATAATATTATGTTAACTGCAAATGTACCACTCAAACGATTAAATGAACACGCGACTTTGCCTACTTACGGCTCTGAGTACGCTGCAGGTGCGGATCTATATGCCTGCATTACAGAGAATACCACCTTTGCTCCCGGCGAGACAAAGCTGATTCCAACCGGACTTGCCATGGAGATTCCTGCTGGATATGCAGGTCTTATCTATGCACGAAGCGGTCTGGCTTCCAAGAAAGGTTTAGCACCTGCCAACAAAGTAGGTGTCATTGATGCCGATTACCGCGGAGAGGTTATGGTTGCTTTACACAATCACAGCAATGCAGAGGTTACGATCGAACCGCAGGAACGAATTGCCCAGTTAGTGATCACGCCATATTTAGCAGCTCATTTTGAAGAAACATCCGAGTTGAGCGAGACGGTTCGCGGTGCGGGAGGCTTCGGCTCTACCGGAACCAAATAATTACACCATATGACATGAATCAAAAAAGGACAGATACCTTACACCTAACGTGTATGGAATCTGTCCTTTTCTATAATATTTCCGAAGCAATCTTTGATCTATTATTATCCTGCTACATCTTCTGCCCTCTTGCTAACACATACTCAACCTCTTCCCGCTGCAGGTCATTCATATCCTCCGATGGATTCGCTTCTAATTCCTTCGCCTGTTCATAGGTGATTAGTGGTCTTAACAATACCTGATGGTGATCTACCGGAATATAAGACACCTTCTTCTTATCTGCAATGGATTTCAATCCATAGTACAGAACCTGTTCTCCATTCTTCGCACCTAACCGGGTAAGCTCTGCCACCTGACATACCCCTAATGTCTCACTATATATAATCTCTTTCTTCTCAAACATAACGTCATCTCCTGTTTTTTACCATAACCTTATCTATACGATATTGTACCACGCAAAGCACAAGCCGTGCAAGTCCGCAATCACCATATTGTAAACCACTATTACCGGCAAGATAACCGCTATTCTTCTAGACATCTGTCCATTTTCCCCTTATACTATCTATATATGCATTATGAGGAGGAGCCTATATGAGTATTATACCTAACATATCAACCCAGCCAAGAAAACATACTATTTCTGAACCTAAGACAGACAATCTGATACGCGGAATTATTTTTGCCGCTCTTGGATTGTTTCTCGCCTCGGTTGCCACATGCGATATTCTTTCTATTTTGCGATGGATTTTCCTAAGCATAGGCATCATTAGTTTTATAATTGGCAGCTACAAACTGACCCAATATAGAAATTCCTGCATTCAATATAAAAACTATACACCCCAATGGGACAAAAGTATGGGGATCTTTGACCAATTTGCCAAAGAACTAAATGATTGGTATGCAGATAATACTCCACCATCTATTTGCGATCAGGATACGTCCTACTTTTTAAAATTGCAAAACGACCGTCTTAAAGATAAAAACATTCACATGATACAATACATCTCCCCTTCCAAAAGTGACGCAATAGGAACCCATACGATTTCCAACAAAACAAAATGGTATACTGCCAATCGGAGTTTTGAATCCGTCGACAAACATCTGGCTTTTCAAAAAAACGGAGAAACCATATATAAACATAATACGGAAGAAACCATGTACGAGACAATTATACATTCGCCCAACGAATCAGAATTAGAACATCTGTTAATTACCTGTCCGAACTGTGGAGCAAGTTGCTATGTATCTGAATTAACAGGAGGATGCCGATATTGCAATACACAATTTCAGATTACAGATCTTTTTCCAAGAGTTACCAATCTCTTCTTTGTGAAAATGGCATCTACAGCCACCAATTCCTCAGTTATGCATAAGATCATCGGAACCTGCATCGGAGGAATATTTATTATTATGTTTCCTTTTATTCTAGCAGATCACAGCATTGCATTACCATTCGGACTTCTTTTCGATTATGCTATCTCTGTACTAATAGGCGGCATGTGTGGTATACTTCTTACATTTTATGTATTAATTGCTTCTTTATTTGCAAATGGTGGGCGCAAACGTATTCCTCTGTTCCGAAGTCTTGCAGCAAAGGGAACGATCAAGAGAACCTTAAGCCAATATGACCGCTATTTCTCCTTTGAGAAATTCGAGGGGTAGATTATCTCCTTAATACGTATGGCTGTATTCGCAAAAGATCCTGCCAGTCTTACCGCTTACAAAGGAACAACTCTCGACCCTCGTTTTGAAGATATTATAGAGATGACACACATTTCATCCTTTGTAGTGAAACAGATCCGGGAAGAGAACCATATCCTGCATATGATACTCCGTACCTGGTGGATCAATTATAACGATATCAACGGAAAGATTAAGAAGACCGGTGACTGCATTGATGTGACCATCAGTAAAGATGTCTCCCATACAGAAACACCAGGCTTCTCTATCACATCGGTAAACTGCCACAACTGTGGTGGCAGCTTTGATGCGGTCAGACAGCACACTTGTCCATACTGCCAGACGGAATATCATATGGAACAGGACAACTGGGTGATCGAAGATATGCAGCTCATCCGTTAATTATTGATTCGTTTATGAACCTGCTTATCTACTTCTACCCTCAAAATGTTCCTTTGCAAATTCCATATCCTGTACAACCTCTACGGTTCCGATATAGTGATGATTCCGGTCACGGACTGCCATGTAGGTGACTAGCATGGTACGTCCATTCTTGTTCATCCATACCGGAACCTGATCTTTCGTTCCATTTCGGAAGTCCTCAATTATTTTCCTTACCATCTGCTCAATCTTCGGCGGATGGCAGGAAAATACTTCCCGGTCGATCGCCATACCCGGACGTTTGAACACCTTCGGTCCCTCATTGAAATATCGGTTGATATTATCTACATCCACGAAAGTAAGCTCCAATGGGATCGTATTCAACATCGCCTCTAATTGCTCTACTGTCATATGACCGCCCTTCATTACAATCTCATCTTCTGTCGCACCTTTCTGTGGTTGATGCATCTTATTAAAATATTGTTCTGCCTGTTCCCAGATACCATTTTCTACGCCGAAGCACTCTGGATAGTCCTTGGAATCCCGGTATATCTGCATCCATTCCTCTTCTGTAAAATTGAGCGTACAGTTTGGGAACAGAATGTTATGCTCTTTGTATATCATTTCCTCGATCCGAACCAATACTTCCTGTAACCGATTCATCCATGCGGCATCTCTTACGGAATCCTTTGCTAACGCAGCTAATGCATCCCTGATCTCGTCATCCACTGTCCACATAACCGCAGATGGCCCACTGATCTTATATTGCACCTTTAAATGTGGATATAACAGATCCCCCTTCCTTGCATAATGCACGGAAATCTCACGCAAACGATCAAACAATGTATCGTCCATCCTGCCATTTGCGATTGTTTCCTTACATTGTGATAAGAGCTTTTCTAATGCCTGATTCTCTAATACAAATGTGCGGATTGGATGTCCCTTAATCTGTGTATATGCCTCCACGGAATTCTGTCGTCTTTGTTTGATTGCCTCAATGGATTCCTTCTCGGCATTTGCAATCTGCTCTTCCTTTGTCTTTCCATGAAATAATGCAGCATGCACATCGCACAACCGTTGCACCTCTTCTAGTGGTGTCCCATCCTGTAAAAGCTTCTGTTCTGCCTGCATAATATCTGCTGCATCCACTTCTTTGAATTCCTTCACAAAATCAGCCCGTACTTTCTCAAAATCCTCATCAGTTCCTAATCGTTTCAAATAATCCTGAATCCGTTCAATTGTTTTCTGATTATCTGTATACATCGTTCTTACCTCCTGTTATCTATACTTATGGTTATTATTCCTTGTATTTCACAAGAAATTCTCCATGTATGATTGTTCTTAATATCTACACGCTTACTATACCGAAAGACAGATTTCTTTTATGTTGTTATTACCACATTTTATAAATTTGTGAAATCGTTTGCAATTTTTGTTCATGCGTGCTAATATGTCCCATTAGAATAATTGTCTTTTATCAATCAACTAATACATCTATTACAACAGGAGGAAATGAAATATGCATATACTTATGATTGTTATTGTTACATTTTTTGCAGGAATGGGTGCCGGACTCGGTACTGGATTTGCCGGAATGAGTGCCGCTGCGGTGATCAGTCCTATGCTGATTACTTTCCTTGGCATGGAACCTTATATGGCAGTCGGTATTGCCTTGTCTTCTGACGTATTAGCAAGCGCAATCTCCGCATACACCTATGGGAAAAATAAAAACTTAGACGTCAAAAATGGAATCATTATGATGATAAGCGTCTTACTTTTCACCGTTGCAGGCAGCTATGTCTCCAGTCTGGTTCCTTCTACGACAATGGGAAATTTCTCTGTATTCATGACCTTCTTATTAGGTATCAAATTCATTGTAAAACCGGTCATGACCACCAAAGAGGCAATGGAACGTGTCTCTGCGAAAAAACGTGTGATACAATCGATTGTATGTGGTGTTATGATCGGCTTTATCTGCGGCTTTGTAGGTGCCGGCGGCGGTATGATGATGCTATTAATCCTAACCTCTGTGCTTGATTATGAACTGAAAACTGCTGTTGGAACAAGCGTATTCATTATGACATTTACTGCATTTACCGGGGCGGTATCCCACTTCGCGATTGGTGGTATGCCAGATTGGACCGTCTGGATTCTCTGCGTTCTCTTCACTCTGTTATGGGCAAGAATCGCCGCTGTATTTGCAAACAAAGCAACACCAAAGACCTTGAACCGGGTAACTGGTGTCATCCTTGTAATCTTAGGAATTGTAGTTATGTCCTTTTCCATGCTGACGAAATGATTGTTTGCTTGTATTTTTCCCTATCCTATGCTATGCTTGTACTTTGTACATGATTGCAACATTTTATGAAGGAGAAGGGGATATTATAATGAAAAAACATTCACAAACTCGAAGTTCATTTTCTGGAAAAATAGGATTTGTCTTATCCGCAGCCGGTGCTTCTGTCGGATTGGGAAACATATGGAGATTTCCATATCTGGCAGCAAAGTACGGCGGCGGTATTTTTCTGCTCATCTATATACTGTTGGCATTGACCTTTGGTTATACTATGATCGTCGCCGAGACAGCAATCGGGCGTATGACCAAGAAAAGTCCGGTCGGTGCCTTTCACAAATTCGGCTCATCCAAATGGCTTTCCTTTGGCGGCTGGATCAATGCGATCATTCCACTATTGATCGTCCCTTACTATTCCGTAATCGGCGGCTGGGTTATCAAATATCTGTTAGGTTATATCCAGGGAAACAGCCAGTTGTTGGCTCAGGATGGTTATTTCACGGACTTTATCTCAAATGGGGTATCAACCGAGCTTTGCTTCCTTGCATTTGCCCTGTTTACCATCATCATCATATATGCAGGTGTTCGTAACGGAATCGAACGTGTTTCCAAGTTCATGATGCCGATTCTTGTTGTGTTATCTATCGTGATCACCATCTACTCTGTTACCAGACCGGGAGCTTTAGCCGGTGTGAAGTATTTTCTTGTACCAAATGTGAAGAATTTCTCCTGGATGACAGTTGTTGCTGCCATGGGACAGATGTTCTATTCGCTTTCCATTGCAATGGGTATTCTGATCACCTTTGGCTCTTATATGAAAGAGGATGTATCTATTGAAAATGCTACTGAGAATGTTGAGATCTTCGATACTGCTATCGCTATCATGGCTGGTCTTATGATTATTCCTGCTGTGTTTGCATTTTCCGGTGGTGATCCGGAAGCCTTGCAGGCTGGTCCATCTCTTATGTTCATTACCATACCAAAAATGTTTGCAAGCATGGGATTCAGTACCGGAATTGGAATCCTGTTCTTCCTGTTGGTATTATTTGCCGCTGTAACCAGTTCCATTGCACTAACAGAAAGTGCTGTATCTACCTTCGAGGACGAATTGGGATGGCATCGTAAAAAAGCAACTGTTATTGTTGGAATCATTATTGTTATCCTTGGAAGTTTATCTTCTCTTGGTTATGGCCCTCTTGCCGGTATCAAATTAATCGGTATGCAGTTTTTGGATTTCTTTGATTTCCTGACTAATTCAGTCATGATGCCGATTGCAGCGATTGCAACCTGTCTTCTCGTATCAAGAGTTGCCGGTATTGCCGCAATCGAAGAAGAAGTGTTAAAGGGAGAAAGCCGTTTCCGCCGCAAAAAGATCTTCTGTTTCATGATCCAGTATCTTTGCCCGATCTTCGCAGCAATCATATTGATCAGTTCGATTGCAAATGCATTTGGGTGGATCTCCATATAAATCTTACACCCTTGCACAGCGTAAGTGACGGACAGACGTGCATGTTGAGTGTTGTGAACCCGGCTTTTGGCGGTGTCATATTGCAGCAGGCACATTTGCATTACGGGCTCGCACGCAGCAGACCTACGTAATGGTAAATTATAGGAGATAAAAAATAACTTGGTGCGTTATGCGTATAGTGGAAGTAAGCTTATCAATGAAGATATTCTTTATTTCTGTGAGTTGGCAAATTCATGTAAGTATGAGTCTATAACGTACTTATTATATACACGAAAAACGAACATGGATGAGTATACATACTAATTATGAACTGCTCCCCGTCAAGTAGACAATTGAAAAAATATATATTTTTCTGCCCTGACATGTAGCCAGATTATTAATATTAACCACAGTCAAAGCTCCGGAGCCTATTAACGCCGGACGGCTTCGGGTGGGCGATAAGCACAGCGGAGGTAATTTCTAAATATAAACAGTGCGAAACATAATAACGTAAATATCGGTTGCAAGGATATAACATCTATCATAAGCAGGTACTTCAGAACCGCCGGT
>CACWQE010000043.1 GCA_902762905.1 uncultured Lachnospiraceae bacterium
GGTCAAATCGAAAATGGTGTAAACGAAGGGGCAGTTCCCTGCAATGTCAAAACTGCTTTTTCGTTTACCCCATCATCGATTGTAACCTAAAGAATTTGTTAAACTCAATGCATCTATTATATCTTATATCGGCAGATTCGCATATCCATTTTATGTCATATTTCTGCAATATAAAAGATCAAACCCGTCAAGCCCGATGGTTACTGACGAATCTGACCTTTTATAATCAAATTTCTAAATTTTTCTTCTATAGCAATGCTTTTACTACTTCCTCAAACTCATAAAACAGATCAATATATTTCTTAACAATAGTATTGCAATGTGTTTTCACAATCTCACAATCATAATCATGAGCAAGCTCATTTCTTACTTTCAGCATATCCATCCATGCATCATCTGAAATCAGATTGGCTTTAAAGGACTCCCGTAACACTTCTTTCGGAGAACCCGCTACAAACCCTGTAATTGCATAATATTGTACCAATATATCCTTCATCACTTTCCATGATAAATCAAATGTAATACTGAATTTTGCGCTTGTCCCACTCAATACAAATGAATCCGTAAAATCTCTTTGTCTAGCCTCTGCCAATGCATTAAGTGAATTACAAAACGATCGAAAACGTCTTTCAAATTTCGCGTCCATATTGTTTAATATCCTCCAATAATAAATCATTCTTACACGTATCCAGGTTCAATAAATCCACACTGTATAATGTTGGCAATTCATCCACTTTTTCAACCAGTTCATCAAAATTATCTGCCTCTGCCACCGCAATATCTATATCACTATGTTTGTTGGCTGTTCCCTTTGCCCTTGATCCATACAATATCACTTTTTTCGCTCGATGTTCTCTACAAATATCAGCAACCTGTCTAATCACTTCATCCGGTTTCATATGTTATCCCTTACCCTCTAAATTTTTTAAATTTATGGTGCGAAGCTATGTTAATAGCAGCTCTTTTTCACATTCTATTACCTTTTCCATTTTTGTGCAATATCTGGTTCACGATTTAACCACACATTCTTATTTTTTCTCCATCACAACACATTCCCGCCATATCTTCAACAAACAATCCAAATCCATCTAATCTCATAATCCTCCTCCGTAAATTGTGATTTTTCAATTCTAATATCAATTATCTCATAACATTATCATTTTTTTCATATGGTATCGGCTCACCCGTTTCCTTATGCGGTCGTCCAATTTTTATCACAAATGATATCGTACAAATTATCTTCCACATATGCGATTTTATCCATAATATCATAGAAAAAGCCCAATGTATATCACAATACATTAGGCTTTCCCATTTCTATGCAATTATAACGTTCAAACTATTAAGATTCTATGATCTGCATTTATTTTCCTACATGAAATGCATCCATACCTGGATATACAGCACTTGCACCCAACTCTTCCTCAATACGAAGCAACTGGTTGTACTTAGCCACACGCTCTGATCTGGAAGGTGCTCCGGTCTTGATCTGGCAGGTATTTAATGCAACTGCAAGGTCTGCAATCGTCGTATCTGCTGTCTCACCAGAACGATGAGAAGAGATTGCTGTATAGCCTGCATTGTGTGCCATCTTAATTGCCTCTAACGTCTCTGATACAGAACCGATCTGATTCAACTTGATCAGGATGGAATTACCTGCTCCCATCTTGATACCCTTAGAAAGTCTCTCTGTATTTGTAACGAAAAGGTCATCACCAACCAACTGAACCTTGTGTCCGATTCTCTCTGTCATCTTCTTCCAGCCTTCCCAATCCTCTTCGTCAAGACCATCCTCAATTGAAATGATTGGATACTTGTCAACCAATGCTTCCCAATGAGCGATCAACTCATCTGAAGTAAATTCCTTTCCAGACTTTGGCTGCTTATAGTAACCAATTCCCTTTTCTGACTTCCACTCAGAAGAAGCAGCGTCCATAGCGATCATAAAGTCTTTCCCAGGCTCAAATCCAGCAGCCTTGATTGCCTCTAAGATCTTCTCAATTGCTTCTTCATCCGATGTAAGCTTATTTGGTGCAAATCCACCTTCGTCACCAACTGCTGTTACATCACCCATATCCTTGATCAGGGCTTTCAACTTATGGAATACTTCTGCACACCAACGAAGTGCTTCTTTGAAAGATGGAGCTCCAACTGGCATGATCATAAATTCCTGTGTATCAACGGCTGAATCTGCATGTGCACCACCATTTAAAATATTCATCATTGGAACTGGAAGACGATTACCAGAAATTCCACCTAAGAAACGATATAACGGAATCTCCAATGCGATAGATGCTGCTCTGGCTGTTGCAATGGATACGGCAAGAATTGCATTTGCGCCAAGCTTTGACTTATCCTTTGTTCCATCTGCATCGATCATTGCTTTATCAACTGCATAAATGTCAGACGCATCCATACCTGTAATCGTATCATTGATAATCGTATTGATATTGCTGACTGCCTTCTCAACACCCTTTCCAAGATAACGACCCTTGTCACCATCTCTTAACTCCAATGCTTCAAACTCACCGGTAGAAGCACCACTTGGAGCTGTACCTCTTCCAACGGTTCCATCTACTAAAGTTACCTCAGCCTCTACGGTTGGATTACCTCTTGAATCCAAAATCTCACGTCCAACTACCTTTTCAATCTCCAAAAAATTCATCGTAACATAATCTCCTTTCCCGTTACATAGCAGTACTCCTCGCAAGAATTGAGCCCAATTCTGCTTCAGGATGCATTCAGCAGTTACACCCTAATACGAGGAGTCCACATGATTTATTCACATTTGGTTAGTCTTAACTAACCTCTTTTATATTACTGAATTTCATGAGAAAAATCAATACATGCAACTGATAGCTTTTCTCAATACTAAATATTTTCAAAAGCGTCCCGGCAGGCATACATTTTTCATATCATTCCATTCTCTGATAGTATTACCCTATCGGTTACTTTCTAATCAACCAATCCCGCTAAAGTACGTCCGAGATCCTTCAATGTCTCTTCTGCATCTGTACCCGGAGCACCATTCACTGCAATGCCCTCCCCATTCACAACGGAAGCACCTGCCATGCCAATACGCTCTTCCCAGTCACGCATCCACTCTTCGTTGCCCCAGCCGTAAGAACCGAACAGACCAACCTGCTTGCCAGAGATACCACTCTCTAACTCACACATAAATGGTTCCATCTCTGCTTCTTCCAACTGCTCTACTCCCATAGAAGGGCATCCCAAGGCAAATGCACTTGCAGCTTGAAGATCTGCAACACTTGCGATAGAAACCGGAAGTACATCTGCTTCCTTTCCAGCCTCTTTTACTCCCTCTGCGATCATATTTGCCATTGCCTCTGTATTACCTGTTCCACTCCAATATACAATACTTACTTTACTCATTTTATCCTCCAATCTTATGTGTGAAGCATCTTCCTATCTAGCAGGCTGCTGCAAGTGCAATCTCCCGAATGCTCTTTCCCTGCATTAACGCCTGAATGGTAAGCTCCCGTTCCATATCATACTGTGTGAACCGTCTTACGGCTCCCTGTAAATCCTGATATACTTTCCAGTAACCGGAATACATGAAATTCTTTCCCTCATTTGCCAGAAACCCTTTGACATCCCCTAACGGATACTCTAGAAAGACTCCAATCTCATGTGGAAATACCGCATCCTGATCGTTATACATCTGAATCCTCTTGGATAACAGATTCAGCATCTTTGCAATATTCACCTCATCATATCCATACTCTGACAGAAATTCCTGAATCTCTTCCTTCTCTAAGTACTGTTGCAATCTCTTTTCCCGATAGAGATAAAGGATTCCCTTATCCCCTTTTGTCTTCAAGAAACGATACCGAATCCCGGTACCTTCTAACAGATAACCGATCCGGTCAAACTCATGTACCGTAACCGTCATGATATTAGCCGCCTTGCTTCCAGACAAAATGGGTGCACAATGAATCGCTAATAGCAGTGCCATTCTGACTTCTTTATCTTGTGAGGTTCTTAATTTCATAATTTCCTGTATTGGCATAGTTGTCCACCTTGTTCTTTATTTCTCTTAGTATATCCAATTTGCAAATTGATTATTACGCGTCAAGTTAGTTGCAACTAACTTGCTATTATCATACAAAATAATATATAAAAAAACAAGACCTGCAAGCGATAGGTTTTCTCATTAGACCTATCCTTTACAAGTCTTGTTCTGTCTATTCTATTCGTGAAAATATTCTACAATTTAATCCGTAATGCTCTGGTTGCATTGATAACGGCAATTACCATAACTCCAACATCGGCAAATATAGCAATCCACATATTCGCAATACCTAACGCACCTAAGATCAGGCACACAGCCTTAACAATCAATGCAAATACGATATTCTCCCGCACGATTCGAAGTGTCTTCATAGAGATCTTCATTGCCAGTGCAATCTTAGCCGGGTCATCATCCATCAATACAACATCGGCTGCTTCGATTGCGGCATCCGATCCTAATGCACCCATTGCGATACCAATATCGGCTCTTGAAAGTACCGGTGCATCGTTGATTCCATCACCAACAAATGCCAGATTCTCTTTTTTCTGCTTCTTCTCCAACAAAGCTTCTACCTCAGATACCTTGTCAGCCGGAAGCAGCTCACTTCTTACCATATCTACGCCAACCTCGGCTGCTACTTTATCTGCTGTCTTCTTCGTATCACCGGTCAACATAACCGTCTTGATACCACTCTTCTTAAGACCGCGGATTGCATCCTTCGAAGTCGGTTTGATCACATCTGCAATCGTAATGCATCCTGCATAGGCACCATCAATAGCAATATATACAACCGTTCCCTCATCATGCTCCTGTGTAATAGTAAGCCCATTCTTCTTCATCAACTTACTGTTACCTGCATAGACCGGCTTACCATCTACTGTCGCCTGCACACCATGTCCGGCAATCTCCTCAATTCCGGTCACATGTTCAAGATCTAACTTCTCACCATACGCCTTCTTCAGACTGATGCTGATTGGATGGCTGGATGCGCTCTCTGCATATGCCGCATAATATAACAGATCCTTGTCTGTATAACCGCTTTCCGGATAGACACCATTTACTTCAAAGACACCCTTGGTAAGTGTTCCTGTCTTATCAAATACAATATACTTCGTATCTGCCAATGCCTCTAAGTAATTCGAACCCTTGACCAGAATACCGTTTGTGGAAGCACAACCGATACCACCAAAGAAACTAAGCGGTATGGAAATAACCAACGCACAAGGGCAACTGATAACAAGAAATGTCAACGCACGAATGATCCATGTCTGGAAGTTCGGCGACATACCCATGATCATGGAAATGATCGGTGGTATAAGTGCAAGTGCCAATGCACTATAGCAGACAGCCGGCGTATAATATCTGGCAAACTTAGTGATGAAATTCTCAGACCGTGACTTCTTCATGCTGGAATTCTCAACCAGATCCAATATCTTCGATACCGTAGAATCACCAAATTCCTTTGTTGTCTTTAACTTAATTACACCGGTCATATTGATGCATCCGCTGATCACTTCCTCGCCACATTTTGCACTTCGTGGAACGCTCTCACCAGTTAATGCACTTGTATTCAATGTCGTATTGCCTTCTGTGATCACACCATCAATCGGAACCTTCTCACCCGGATTCACAATAATCTCTGTTCCAATCTCAACATCATCCGGATCTACTTGTTCGATCTCCCCATCTACCATCACATTCGCATAATCCGGACGAATATCCATTAATGCGGCAATATTCTTACGGCTCTTACCAACTGCACAGCTCTGGAACAGCTCGCCAATCTGATAGAACAGCATAACCGCAACGCCTTCCTTGAAATCTCCAAGAAGCATAGCTCCTACCGTTGCAACCGCCATTAAGAAATTCTCATCAAACACCTGCTTATTCAGGATTCCCTTACCTGCCTTCTTCAGGATATCGTATCCAATGACAAAATATGGAATCAGATACAATACAACCTCAATCCACGTATCCGGCTCAACAAATTTGCAAAACAGGGATACCACGACAATCAACACAGTTGCTATAATAATCCGGTATAATACTTTTTTCTGTTTCGATGTCATACTATCACTCCTCTTCTCTTATAAGAAGATCTCACAATCGTCTTCTACCTTCTTACAATTAGCCAATGCATCCTGCATAACAGCCTTCACATCAACACCATCTTCAAATTCAACCTTTAATTTCAGTGTCATAAAACTAAGTGTTGCGTCCTTAACACCCTTCGTTGCTTTCACTGCCTCTTCCATCTTAGCTGCACAGTTCGCGCAATCAACCTCTACCTTATAAGTCTTCTTCATAATTATAATCTCCTATTCTTTTCAAAATATTATGGTTTAAATGCCACATAACCTGTTACACTCACTGATATATATGAATTGCTATATGATCTTAGCAATTACAATTCTTCTACATGTTCAACACCCATGCTTAAGATGGTTCTCACATGTTCATCGTCTAATGAATAAAATATAATCTTGCCTTCCCTGCGGAACTTCACCAGCTTCGCATCCTTCAATATCTTCAACTGATGACTGACCGCCGACTGTGTCAGGTTAAGAATCTGTGCCATATCCCCGACGCATAATTCAGTCTCGATCAATGCATGCAAGATTCGAATTCTGGTCGAGTCACCAAAGACCTTAAATAATTCTGCCAGATCGTATAACTCTTCTTCTGCTGGTTGCTTCTCTAGCACTCTCTTCACTACATCCTCATGAACGGCTAGGAATTCATATTGATTCTCACCTGCTGCCATATAATTCTCCTTTCCTATACATTAACATATGAACAATCATTCATATCTTATATCTATTATTATATGCACATATGAATATTTGTCAATATGTTTTTATAAAATTTTTGCCCCTGCACATTTTATGTGTGACAAGGGCATAATTTTAATCTTCTTGTTTGATAGACTCTGTCTGGAATATGAATTTAACCGAACCATTTGTATTATCTGCAATACCAGAAAATGATTTGTAGGAAGCCTTATCTCCGGTAAGTGACTGGAACCGTTTGAGTACCGTCTTGACTTTACTGTCGTATTCTGTCTGAAGTTTTCCAGTACCATCAGATTTGAATGTACCAAGACCGGTTGTTAATGCATCAGATCCGGTTGCTAACTGACCAATTCCGGTACCAACCTGTTTGGTTGCCTGATTCAATCCTTTTAATCCTTTCTGTAATCCTGCTGCTCCTGTTGACAACGACTGTGCTCCTGTCGAAAGTGCCGAAGCTCCAGAAGTCAATGCGTTCACTGTATTCTCATCACTTAAAGATGCCGCTGCGGACAATAACGTCTCATTAAATGGATTCAACTGTTTCACACAGGTATCATTCCGGTAATTCCCTTTGCAACACCGTCTAATGCTGTATTCAACTGACTAACACCGCCCTTCAAGGTATCATTTTGTGCGGTAACTGCATTCAATGTACCTGATACAACCGCTGCACTTTGCGCTGTTGTTGCTGCTTTGGCTGCCGTTTCCGCTGCACTCTTTAATTGCGCTATATATGCATCAATTGCCACCTTATCTTCCTCCGATGCTGTCGTTTTCGAAGCCTCCAATACAGTTATAATCCCACTATAATCTACCCCTGCCAATGTCGCCGCCGTCTCGGCAGTTCCTGTTGCAACAGATGCTGCCTGTGTATTCGCTGCGGCAGTAGCCTCTGTGTACGCATTTACACCTTCCGCCACACTTTTGCCCGTATTTGTAAGAGTTGTTGTATTCGGTGCTAGCGCATCATTAATCTGCGATATTACTTTCTCTCCCGCAATATACCCGGTCACACCTTCTGCAAAAGACTTGGCACCCTTCACATAAGAACTCGTTCCCGTTGCCAGAGTACCAATCGAATCCGCTAATGTCTTTGCGCCACTTGCCAGACTCTTTGCACCCTTATTCAGCTTCTTAACCCCGTCTGCATATTTTGAAAAACTCTTATGAAATGTTCCAATTCCATCCGACAACTGCGACGAACCGGATATCAATTCATCTGTCGCATCTGCCAGACCGTCCAATGCTTCTTCCAGATCATCCATAGAACTATCCTCATCGAGATCAAGTTCTGAGAAAATATCCGATGTTGCAATCGTATAAATGGAATCCAGTTCAAAATCTGTCACATCTGCCGTAATCGTGATTGAATCCTTCAGGTCCTCCTCCAGATTCTTCTTCATATCACCCGACAGATTCAAGCTTTTCGTAAGACCAGGAACCGCATACGCAATAGCAATCTGATCATCCCCTTCTTTCACCAGCTTACCCTGGCTCACTTCCACATTTTCAAAATGATCCTGCGGCAGAACCACTACGGATGCCATCAAAAATGGTACATACAACTCTTCCTCTTTTCCGTTCAATGAATCTTTGTAGGTTGCTTCATTCTTATACTCTGCAGTAATCGTAAGCTTACCATTTTTTCCTGCAAGGTCTTCTGCGTTCATCTCTTTGCCATCCAATTGATAAGTAAAGGATACGCTGATCGGCGGCTTGTCAGAAGTCTCTCCTTCATAATAGATATCTTCTCCATTTCCCTTCCAGGTAATTGCATCCCCCTCCCCTTGCTCATAAGTCTCATCCCCTTTTGTATTCTCAATATTCGTAAGGTTAGACTTGTCCTTTACATCATTCTTACCAACATTCTTAAGACAATCTGACACAGTAATCTCTGACACACTTCCATCACTGTCCTGTGTGACATATACTGTTTCCTCCTTCTCTATCTTACCTGCGGCATACGAGATATTACCGGTTGTCAACATTGCCATCACCATGGCTGCACTCAATCCAAATGCATAAGTTTTACAAAATCTTCTCATATCTATACTCTCCATTTTCCGTTAGGTTAGAAACAACTAACTATATAAATATAATTATAGGCATCCCTTCTTCGTTCGTCAACACACGAACCGCCTATTAATTGAAAATCTCTCTCAATAAAAGCTTTTCCAACTTCCTACATTGCCATTTTTCCTTAGGAGGAGTATAGTATCTGTAGTAAATGTGAAAACAAAGGAGTTGTAACAATGAGTAGTAAATTAGGTAGAAATGATATGTGTTGGTGTAAAAGTGGTAAGAAGTACAAATACTGTCACGAAAACTTTGATAGCAAGATCGACCATTTTCGCAGACTGGGTGCTGAAGTTCCAACACACAATATGATCAAGACACCGGAACAAATTGCTAAAATTAAAGAAAGTGCCAAGATCAATATTGAAATATTAGATTATGTTGCCGCTCACATCAAAGCCGGAATCACAACCGAAGAGATTGACCAATGGGTATATGACATTACCACCAAACATGGTGCGATTCCTGCCCCACTGAACTATGAAGGGTTCCCTAAGAGTGTATGTACTTCGATCAACGAAGAAGTATGTCACGGAATCCCTTCTTCGGATGTTGTATTAAAGGAAGGGGACATTATCAATGTAGATGCTTCTACTATATTAGACGGATATTTCTCTGATTCTTCGCGTATGTTCTGCATTGGCAACGTATCTCCGGAGAAACAGCGCTTAGTCGATATCGCCAAGGAAAGTCTGCAGGTCGGACTGAAAGAAGTGAAGCCATGGGGGTATCTCGGAGATATGGGTCAGGCAATCAATGACTTTGCCAAGGAAAATGGTTACTCCGTTGTAAGAGAAATCGGAGGACATGGTGTCGGTATCGAATTTCAC
The DNA here is from genome assembly GCA_902762905.1 of uncultured Lachnospiraceae bacterium. Lineage (GTDB taxonomy): Bacteria > Bacillota > Clostridia > Lachnospirales > Lachnospiraceae > CAG-590. Next base: position 9,732 of record CACWQE010000043.1, read on the forward strand.
GAAGATCCATGGGTAAGCTATGTATCCCGCCGCGGAACTGAAATGATCATGGCACCTGGTATGATGTTTACGATCGAGCCAATGATCAACATGGGCAAAGCTCCGATCTACACGGACAAAGATAATGGTTGGACAGTCCGCACCAAGGACGGCCTTCCTTCTGCACAATGGGAGATTCAGATTCTTATCACAGATGACGGTTACGAGATCATCTCCTACTAAACAATTGCCTTGCATTGTGTAAAGATTTTGAGACGCAAGAGAGTGCATATAAAAATAAACTTTTATAGAAAAAGGAATGTATAATGAGACCAATCAAACAAATTATTACCGGACTGATGATATGCTGTTTTGCATTATGTGGTGCTAGTTCTATCAAAACGGAAGCAAAGGATTATAGCAAAAAGAAGTATGATACGACAAGATGGAATACTATAAAAGAGGATTATCTCAATACCAAAACAGATCGATTGATTTTTGTGAAATACAAAGGCGAAAGTAATGCAACGGTTGAAATGTGGGAAAAAGTCCAAACATCCTCTGAAGATACAGCAGCCAATGAACCCACAGAACAGCTGTTAGATACGAATGACGAATACAGATATAAGTGGAAAAAGATTTTATCCTGTAAATCCTATGTCGGTCAGAATGGAATAGGCAAAGAGAAACAAGGCGACCGTAAAACGCCGGTTGGTATATATAACATTACGATGGCATTTGGACGAAAGAAATCACCCGGTACATCAGGAATATCTTATACCAAGCTAAACAAGTATCATTACTGGTCTACCGAAAAAGAAACCTATAATACATTTGTCGATGTAAGAACATTAGGCCGTAATCAAATGGATGGAGAACACCTGATCAATTATGATCCCTGGTATAATTATTCCCTTGCAATAGACTACAATAAGAAATGTACATATCTGAAAGGCTCTGCTATCTTTCTACATTGCGTGGGTGGCGGAAGAACTTATACAATGGGATGTATTGCTATTTCAGAGAAAAACATGAAAACAATTATGAAGAATACAACTACGCATACAAAGATATGCATATACAAAGAATAACATCTCCCCCAAACACAGCGTAAGTGAGAACGGACGCACGAAACATTCATGTTACAAATCGGTTGTTTGGGATATAATGATAACAATTCACTTGCTTGCAAGGGTGAATTGTTGAATGTGATCATGAGCTATGCTCATGATATAACATATCATAGTAGTCGCTACTCATCACTCGCAGCGGATACTAAGAATGTGCCATTCGTGTTTATTCAATGCCTTTTGAAAAGTCTGTACCTTGCTCGGCTAACGTTCCTAATGCTGTCGCAAGGTGCAGGACATTTTCTCAAGGCATATATATAGTGTCATGCGGCACATTCGAGTACCGGCGGTTCTGAAGTACCTGCTTATGATAGATGTTATATCCTTGCAACCGATATTTACATTATTGTATTTCGCGCTGTTCCTATCAGAATCTACTACACTGTGCTTATCGCCACCCCCGAAGCCATCCGGCGTTAATATGACACCGGAATTTTGGTCATAGTTAATATTAATAATATGGCTACATGTCAGGACATAGGAAAATATATTACCAGATATAAGAGAAAACAAAGAAACCGGGACATGAATTATGTACATGTATAATTAATGCGTATACTCATCCATGTCTGGTTTTCGTATATATAATAAGTATGGTACAGACTCATACTTATATGAAATTATCAACTCGCAGAAGTAAAGAAGCTGCCATTACAGTAGAGTGTCTGCGCCAACGACAGAACGGCTTCGGGGTGGCGATAAGCACAGCCGTAATGAAATTACAAGATAAACAGCGCATGTTCAAAAAAAGTAAATCCCGGCAGGGGTGGTTTGTCATGTTTGCAAGCAGGTACGTGGAGCACGCCAGCACTCAACGACGTAATAATAAACAGAACGAACAAAACGGATATGGATTAAGAATGCATACATATCACTTGTGTATACACTCATAAATCCATATCCGTTTTTATGTGAGTTCGCTTATTATAAGGAGTGCTAGTACTGCTGCGTGCGAGCCCGTAATGCAAATGTGCCTGCTGCAATATGACACCGCCCAAAGCCGGGTTCACAACATAAAACATGCGCGTCCGTCCTAACTTACGCTGTGCAAGGGAAAAAATTTACTCTACGTTTTTGAGAGCATCCTCCATCGGAATCTTCTTAATCTTTCTAAACTGTAAAAGAGCAACTGCAAAGTATCCAACCATCATAAGCGCAAACATTTCTGAATATACGACAGGTGGAACATCCACTGTAATCCATCCATTAAAGGAACTCATAACCGCTTTCCAGATTGCGACCATAAATACTGCCGACAGGAACATACCAGCCAGTACAGATATAATGACAACCACTGTTGTCGACATTAGATACAGCCCTGCAATCTCTCCATTCTCATAGCCTAAGATCTTAACCATTGAAATAGAATTTGCATTCTTTTCGAGAATAACCTTCGTCAACAGATAGATCAGGATTGCCGCTAACACTAATGCAAAATATTTGATCATACCAAAGATAGAACCCATTGACACATCCATCTGACGAGATACCTTGGTCAGATCTTCCTCCGTAATGCAGGAAGAAATATATTTCTCATCAATATCCGTCAGTTTCTCATTTGAGAAATATCCTGTAAAATACTCGGATTGTTTTGCCGAAGCAAACTGCTTCAGGAACAATGCAGGATCGGATATCAAATTCTCCATATAAGAAGTATCCGTATCAAATGTGTCGATATATTCATCATATGACATAAATACCGCTAATCCAGATGGATAATTGATAACATCCTTTATCTCAAATGAGTAGACATTATCTCCGTATGATTCGTATAATGTCATGGTATCACCCTTCTTAAGACCATATTTTTCCGCAATACCATTTGCAATCAATATACCATCATCCGGCATTTCCGGTTTGAAATATCGGCTGTCATCCACAATACCGTATACACTAACATCCTCTTCTCTGGTCTTCGAATGATACGACAGCCCGGTCAGACAATATTTCTCTGCATCTGGATTATCCGTCTCAACCTGTGCGCTCAATACATACTGGTACTTAGCAACCATATTATCAATGATCTCATTCTGATAATTCTTCAGCAACGGTCCCATCATCAAACCAAACATCAACAAGACATCTGCAAACAGAATTCCCAGGAATAACGTTGCGTAGTTCGAGCGATTCTGCAAAATGATACGCAGACGGAAACGGGAAAAGAACTTAAAATGTGGCAAACGGACTGCTTTCTTGTTCTTATTCTTCGTCAGATCCCTGCGAATGAATTGCAGTGGTGATAATTGCAGCTTGGTAACTAAGACATATCCATTGGTAACAATCATGATCAACAACGGATATACCGTTGTCATTACAAATGCATCCACATTCCAGACTGTTACATATGTCGGCAGGCTGTAGCTGCCATAATACATATCAGCTACCACATCCTTAAATGCCGTATAGCCCATTACATTACCTACAAGTGCCGCAAACAAAGAAACCAGCACCGGCATTGTAATATAATGAACGAGCAATTCCATCTTGGTATACCCGGATGCCCGTAATGTACCGATCACTGCTGCCTCCTTTGTGATCGTATGCTTGATCGTTACCGAAAACACAAATGCCATGATCACAATAATAATATACAGTAATACGATCATCATCTGCCGGTCACCACCCATATCGTCTCCGGTAAAATGAATTGCCTGATTGCCATATTGTGGAAGATAGTCTTCTATCGTCAAACCGGAGTGCATTGCCTGTTTTGCTAATAACTCCAGAAAATCATCTGACCATTTACTTTCCTCTTTGTCATCCTTTGGTCTTTCCTGATAACGCCATGCGTACACATAATGAAGATTATTATCCGACATATTGCGGAACACTTTGGGTGTTACACATGCCACACCAAAGGCTATCGCATCAAACATCGTATCATTATTATCTGAAAACAATGCACTATAATCAGATAATGCAACCAGACCGCTGATCGTCATTTTCTGATCGCCGACCATAATCTCATCACCAACCTCTAAGTGATTATTATCCGCAAACATACGATCAATGCCAACTTCATTATCTTTCTCCGGCAGACTTCCTTTCATTACGCAGATCTTATTGATGTCTGTCCGGTTCTCGAATACCCGGACCGTAACGGTTTTATCCTCTTCTTTCGGTATCGCCGTCTCCATATCCTTGTAATACAATGGATAAATGGTCTTATTCCCATCCTCTAATTTCTCGATCACAGAAGATTTGAGTTCATCCTGCATTTCGAAATGTCCGTCTTCAATCTGGTATTTTTCAAAACTCTCATCATACGCCTGGATCATACTGTCTCCGGCAACCAGAAATCCCGATACCATTCCAATCGTAACTGCCATAAATAAAAATATAACAATGTATTTTCCAAATTCCCCAAACAATTCCCGAATCAGGCGTTTTCTTAATGGATTCTTCATACTGCTCACCGCCTTACCAGTCTAATTCCATAGCAGGAATCTTTACATCATTATGGAAATCTTTTCGAATCTGTCCATCTCTTAACTTGATTACCCTGTCTGCCATATTCTTGATAGCATCATTATGCGTAACCATAATAACTGTGTTGCCATACTTCCGATTGACATCCTCGATCAATTTAAGAATCTCTTTCGAAGTATTATAATCCAATGCACCTGTCGGTTCATCACAGATGAGGATATCTGGATTCTTCACGATAGCACGTCCAATCGAAGTACGCTGTTGCTGTCCTCCTGACAACTGATTCGGAAGCTTATGCCGATGTTCATACAGTCCTAACGTCTTAAGCAGATCGTCAATATCTAACGGCTTCTCACTTAAATATGCGCCAACCTCAATATTCTCCTTCACGTTCAAATTCGGAATCAAATTGTACATCTGAAATACATATCCCAAATGCTTTCTGCGGTAACGTGTCAATACCTTTTCACTCATCTCCGCCGTCTTCTCTCCGTTGATGGCCACATACCCGCTATCACAAGTATCGATTCCACCGATAATATTCAACAATGTGGACTTTCCCGATCCGGACGGTCCTAATAAAACACAGATATCACCTTGTTCCACACCAAATGATACACCTCGTAATACCTCTGTCCTGTTCTCGCCATTTCCATAACTCTTCTTTAAGTCCTGTATTTGTAAAAACATCAATTCTTCCCCTTTCATATATGAATATTTGTTCATATGATAATTCATTAAATTTTTCTTGTCAACAGACAATTCTGTTTCTCTATCCCTGTTCTTTTACAATCCGCTTTCTTTGATTATGATTTATATTACGAAAACGTTTGATTCTAGATGACAGCAGATAGAATGCAACAACAATAAAAACACCAATGATTACTTCATTTGTCATGATAAACACATCCTTTCTACCATTTGATTAGTTTTAACTAACCCATTATTATCATACTACGACCGAACAAAAAAAGATACCTTGTTATTGATAAACTCTATCAATAGTAAGGTATCCTTTTATCTTTGTATAATCCTATATTTTTTATAAAAGTGGTCGCATACTCTTCAAACCAATAACAAGTGTAGAGGTATTATGCAATAATGCCGATGTGGTCGGCTGTAGTATTCCACCTACCCCTAACAGGATCAAAGAGGTGTTAAATCCAACAATAACACGGTAATTCTTATGAATTCGCTTCACCAATGCATTACTCAACGCCTTCAATGTCACAATCTCATATAGATTATCTGCCCCAATTGTTACATCCGCAATCTCCCTGGCAATCTCTGCACCATCACTGATCGCAATTCCTACATCGGCCGCAGATAACGCAGGCGAATCATTGATTCCATCACCGATCATGATAACCTTATGTCCTGCCGCCTTTTCCTGTTCGACGAATCTTGCCTTATCCTCCGGCAAAACCTCAGAATAATACTGATTCACGCCAACCTTCTTTGCAATTACCTTTGCTGTCCGTTCACTGTCACCAGTCATCATAACCACATTGGTAATACCGACTTTACGCAGCGAATTTACAACAGCAGATGCTTCTTCACGCAGTGGATCTTCAATGCAGATAACTGCTGCTAACATTCCATCAATTGCAAGATACAGATGTGAACATGCTGTCGGAAGGTTATCGAACCTCTCCTGCATTCCATCCGGTATCCGGCACTGCTCATCTTCTAATACAAAATGATAGCTTCCAATTACAACCCGTCTGTCATTGATCGTACTGGATATACCATGTGCAACAATGTACTGTACCTTAGAATGCATCTCTTCATGCTCTAACTGTCTCTCACATGCTGCATCCACTACCGCTTTCGCCATAGAATGAGGGAAATGTTCCTCTAGACATGCTGCAATTCGCAGTAATTCATCCGGTTCCTGTCCATTAAATGACACAACATCCACAACCGTTGGCTGCGCTTTCGTCAAGGTTCCTGTCTTATCAAACACAATCGTGTCTGCAGATGCCATCGCCTCTAAGAATTTACCGCCTTTAACAGTTATGTTATGTAAACTAGCCTCCCGGATTGCTGATAATACGGAAATTGGCATCGCCAACTTCAACGCACAGGAAAAATCAACCATCAATACGGATAATGCTTTTGTTACATTTCTTGTGAGAAGATAGGTCAGGATCGTGCCACCTAACATATACGGAACCAGACGATCTGCGATATGCTCTGCTTTACTTTCCATAGAAGACTTTAATTTCTCTGATTCTTCAATCATGGATACAATCCGTTCAAACCGGCTGGAACCACCCGTCTTCTTAACACGGATTGTTATCTCGCCTTCTTCCACAACCGTACCCGCATAGACATATCCATCACGTTCCTTATGAACCGGAAGTGATTCTCCTGTCAGCGAAGCCTGATTGATCATCGCTTCACCCTCGGTCACCTCTCCGTCAAACGGAATCACGTTACCAATATGAATCACTACTTCATCTAATGCTTTCACTTCATTTGCAGGAACCAGTACTTCCTTACCATCTATTTTCAGCCACACTTTGCTGACATTCAAAGACATACTTCTTGCCAGATCATCTACAGACTTCTTATGTGTCCAATCTTCCAGAATCTCTCCAACTCCTAACAGGAACATAACAGAACCAGCCGTCTCCATATCGCCCCGAAGCAGCGATACGGTAATCGCCGTCGCATCTAACACTGGAACTTCCAATTTTCCTTTCAACAACGTCTCGAATCCCATCTTAATATATTTCACAGATCGGATTAATGTAATTCCCGTACGAATCGGCAATGGAACAAACATCTTACTTCCATATCGAAGCACAACTTTATTGATCAGTTTTTCCTTATATTGTTCATTCAGTTACGAATTATCTTACACCTTGTGTTTTTATTTTTCCAGCCCTTTTTTCTTATTGATAACATTTATCAATAAAGTGCAAAATGCTCAAATGCTGCTTCCATTTTCCGGGTAAACAACATTTGAGCATTCTTTTCATCGACAACCGATGTTATGTTTTATTCTGTTATTCTGCACATTCACACGGCACAGCTACTACACTTCTTACCTTCTGCCCATCGACATATCCACAGGCAGCGAGGCCGGACTGTATGATCTGATGCCATTTTGTAGCAGACAATTCTAACACAGTATCGTCGTCTAGTTCCACTTTACAGGCATTTTCCATGGTACAATCTCTTCCACAAGCAATCTTATACATGTTCTTTCTATTAATCGCTCCAATCTCTTCGAGCGTATTAATCATGCGGTATACTGTTGCAGAACCGATTCTTTTATCCAATTTTGATGCCTTATAATAGATTTCCTTGCAACAGGAACATTCCTCATCCAAAATGATATCCAGTAGCACAAGCCGTTGTTTGGTAATACGGCAGCCTCGCTCTCTCAATCGTTCAATGATGATCTCTTTTTGCATCTTTGTTCTCTGATACCCCTCTGAATCACATACTGTATTGTTTCTGTTTTGTGGCATTTGTTTACTCCTTTATTGTTCCATCTTGTTCATGCCTACAATTCTAATGGCATCCTTTGCATTTTGAACAGTCACCGCCGCACTGAATCGATTTACCATTTTTCTTATCTTTCACCATGCTGTGGATGATCGCTGCAATAATCAAAAGTAAAATTAATCCTACAATAACTGTTCCCATATAGATACCTCCTAATGTATCCAGACATTTTCTGTCTTTCCACCTGTTTTACATTAATGTTATTCTGTCACAATTCTGTTTGTAATCTTACTCTCAACAGTCTTTGCTGGACGGAATAACATATAGAAGAAGAATACAATGATTGCAATCGCTACAATCGTCCAGATGCCAAATCCACACTCACCTGTGAACAATCCTGCGATACGGTATACAACCAAAGATACAAGGTAAGCAAGACCACACTGATATCCGATTGCTGCCCAGAACCATTTTGTATTATTCATCTCTCTCTTAATCGCACCCATTGCTGCGAAACATGGTGCACAAAGTAAGTTGAAGATCATGAATGACATACCAACTGCTCCAACTGCTCCATTTGCTGCCTCAAATGCTGCACGCATGTTATCATATACAGATCCAGCACCACCAATGCTGTAAAGAATACCCATAGTACCAACAATATTCTCTTTTGCAACCAAACCTGTGATAGATGCAACGGTTGCCTGCCAGTTACCCCAGCCCTGTGGGATGAAGATCCATGCAATTGCATTACCAACCTTAGCAAGGATAGAACAATCCATCTGAGATTCCTCTAACATTCCAAATGCTCCATCTACCCATCCGAAGTAAGATAAGAACCAGATTACGATAGTTGAAAGTGTGATGATCGTACCTGCTTTCTTAATAAATGACCATCCACGCTCCCACATACTACGAAGCAATGCACCAATGGTTGGCATATGATATGCCGGTAACTCCATAACGAATGGAGCAGGATCTCCCGAAAATCCCTTTGTCTTCTTTAATATAATACCAGAACAAATAACTGCTGCAATACCAATGAAGTAAGAACCAGTTGCTACCCATGGCGAACCACCGAATAACGCACCGGCGATCATTGCTACGAATGGTGTCTTAGCACCACAAGGAATAAATGTTGTTGTCATAATTGTCATCTTACGGTCTCTGTCATTCTCAATAGTACGAGAAGCCATAACACCAGGAACACCACATCCGGTACTTACCAACATTGGAATGAAGGACTTACCTGAAAGACCAAACCTTCTGAAGATACGGTCCATGATGAATGCGATACGTGCCATATAACCACATGACTCTAAGAATGCAAGTAATAAGAACAATACTAACATCTGAGGTACGAAACCAAGTACAGCACCAACACCGGCAACAATACCATCAATGATCAATCCCTCTAACCAGTCTGCACAACCGATCTTCTGAAGACCTGCATCAATTGCATCTGGAATAGAAGGAACCCATACACCATACTCTGCTGGATCTGGAGCTTCACAGTTATAATCTTTCTCTGTTGCAATTGCATCCTTTAAATCTGCATAAGAAGCAGTTACATCTTCTGTTGCAAGTGTCTCTTCATCCTCTACGGCATATGTAGCTTCTGGATAATCAGCTGCAACAGTCTCTAACGAATCCAATGCTGCACTTGCTGCATCTGCATCGTAATCATCGGATTCACTGTCGAGTGCATCGGAAATCTCAGCTACATCAACACCCTGCTCATCTAAGTAAGCAACATATCCATTCACAATACCGCTCGCTTCGTCATACTCATCTGCTTTCTCGCTATAATCAGCAGAACCCATTCCGAATAAATGGAAACCATCACCAAATAAGTTATCATTGGTCCAGTCTGTTGCTGCTGCACCAACTGTTACCATTGCAATATAGTATACAAGGAACATAACAACTGCAAAGATTGGCAATGCAAGAATACGGTTTGTTACGATCTTATCAATCTTATCAGAAGTTGTTAACTTCTTGCCGTTCGCTTTCTTAACACAATCACCGATAATAGATGAGATATATACATATCTTTCATTGGTGATAATACTCTCTGTATCATCATCCATTGCATCCTCTAACTGCTTAATCTCAGCAGATACATCCGGTGCACTTGTCATCTGCTCGATGATCTTCTCGTCCTTCTCTAATAACTTAATTGCGAAGAAACGTCTCTGGCTTTCCTCAACACCTGTCAACTTATCTTCAACAGATTTGATTACATCTTCTACTTCCTTTGCAAATTCATGTACCGGTACAACCTTTGCATTCTTCTTTGCAAGATCTACTGCCTTAGCAGCAGCTTTCTCAATTCCAGTACCCTTCAATGCAGAAATCTCAACCACTTCACAACCTAACTTCTTGCTTAACTTTGCAGTATCAATCTTATCGCCTGTCTTCTCTAATACATCCATCATGTTAATTGCCATGATTACTGGAATACCAAGCTCCATAACCTGTGTAGAAAGATATAAGTTTCTCTCAATATTCGTACCATCTACAATATTGATGATTGCATCTGGACGATCTGTGATCAGGTAGTTACGAGCAACTACTTCCTCTAATGTATATGGAGATAAAGAATAGATTCCTGGTAAGTCCATGATCGTTACATCTTTATGTCCCTTTAACTTACCTTCCTTCTTCTCTACTGTAACACCTGGCCAGTTACCTACAAACTGGTTAGAACCGGTCAGTGCATTAAATAATGTTGTCTTACCGCAGTTTGGATTACCTGCTAATGCAATTTTTACTGACATTTTCTTTCTCCTTTTTTATTGCAGTTGATAGTTATAACTATCTATAATTTGTTACTTCTATTCACCGTTAGTGTTCACTAACTATTATGTAAAAAAATATGATTACTCTACCTCGATCATCTCAGCATCTGCTTTACGAAGAGATAACTCATATCCTCTTACAGTAACTTCTACCGGATCTCCAAGTGGTGCTACTTTTCTTACATAAATGTCAACACCTTTGGTAATACCCATATCCATGATTCTTCTCTTAACAGGACCTGCACCAGTTAATTTGGTAACCTTGACTGTTTCGCCACATGCTACTTCTTTTAATGTTTTCATACCAATTCTCCTTTTTCATTCTTTTGAAACATTACATTCTCCAAATGTTACACCATGATATGATTCGCCATATCCTTGCCAATCGCAACACGGGAATCCTTCACGTTCACAATCATATTACCGTTGATCTCTGAGATTACTGTAACTGTACCGCCAGATACAAATCCAAGATTCTCCAAAAACTGTCTGGTCTCTTCCTTGCCTCCAACCTTCTTGATTACGTTCTCTTCTCCTTCTCTAGCCATTGTTAACGGCATACAACCAACTCCTTCCATATGACACGTACTCCTTTGTATGAATATATGTTCCTTAATCATCTGTTAGTTTATGCTAACTTACATTAGTTGTCAATAACATTTTTCAATAAAATAATATTTCTTTGAAATTTTAGTAATATGTGTTACAATTACATTGTGTATTTAGGGATTTTTTCTATGTTAGGGATTTCATTTTCTGATAAATTGATGAATATATCCCTGACATTCTTTATATTATTGGGAGGTATGAATATGGCAACAAACGAATCCGCAGAGAACTATTTAGAGACAATACTATTACTCAGCAGGTCTTTACCTGTTGTACGTTCTGTAGATGTAGCAACGGAATTAGGTTTTAAGAAATCAAGTGTCAGCATTGCAATGAAGAATCTTCGTGAAAAAGAATACATCACGGTATCCGATGCCGGATACATCAGCTTAACCCCTGCTGGCAAGGAAGTTGCAGAAATGATCTATGAACGGCACGAATGGTTTACTAATTGGCTTGTTAGTCTTGGTGTGGACGCTAAGATCGCAGCTGAAGATGCCTGCAAGATGGAACATGTCATCAGCAAGGAAAGCTTCGATGCAATCAAGAAGAGCATCTTGCCTCTTTCCCACTAAAGACCAACACCCTTGCACAGCGTAAGTGACGGACGCGCATGTTGAGGGTTGTGAACCCGGCTTTGGGCGGTGTCATATTGCAGCAGGCACACTTGCGTTACGGGCTCGCACGCAACAGACACTAATGCTCCTTATAATATGCTAACTCACAATAAAAGAGGCTATGGATTCTTGAATGTATATATGCGTTATACGT
>CACWQE010000044.1 GCA_902762905.1 uncultured Lachnospiraceae bacterium
ATGAGTAGCGAGAGCGTGCCTGCGTTGATATGTTATATCCTAACCAACCGATCTTACAGACTGACCGTTTCGCACGTCCGAAGACTTACGCTGTAGAAGAGTAATTGTTTTATATACAGTATAACATATGTTACAGAAAAACAACATACATGATATAATATTATCTCTTATTTTCGTATTATCAACTCATAACAAACAAGATTCTAATACAAGATTTCCAACACCCTTTCGCCTACACAAACATAGAAATGGCATCGGGTGTGGCGAAGACTTTGTTTACAAATGTAACGAACACAGATGAACTTTTAATAAGTTTATTAGCATCCATGGCTTGCAGGATTATAATAAGTGCGACCTTTATGCTGTGGAAACGAGACTCAATAAGAAATCGAAGTCCTCAAGCTGAGATTTTTTATATGTCTGAGGCTCGTTGGAACGATTAGCATAACCGGAGCACTTTTATATCCTCAAGCCCCGGATGCTCTCACAACTTCCGATAAGTTCACCGTCCGTTACCCATTTTCCAAAGTCTGGGTGTTTATATCAAAGAAGGAGGTAAAAATATGAGTTTTCCAAAAGATTTTATGTGGGGTGTAGCGTCCGCAGCACATCAGATTGAAGGTGCATACAACGAGGATGGAAAAGGTCTTAATATATGGGATGTATGTGCCGGAATCAAAGGCAATACGAAATACAATGAGACAGGAAAGGTAGCCTGTGACCATTATCACCGGGTAGACGAGGATATCGCCAATATGGTGAAATTAGGAGTACGCAATTACCGTTTTTCGATCAGTTGGGCAAGAATCCTTCCAGATGGAACCGGCAGGATCAATGAGAAAGGCTTACAATTCTACTCTGATCTGGTAGACAAATTACTTGCCAACGGCATTGAGCCGATCGTTACATTATATCACTGGGATCTTCCATATGAATTATATAAGAAAGGTGCCTGGTTAAATGACGATATTTCCGAATGGTTCTTAGAATACACGAAAGTCGTTGTCGATGCTCTTTCTGATCGTGTAACCTACTGGATCACGATCAACGAACCACAATGTGTTCTTGGATGTGGATACTATGCAGGATTCCATGCACCATTTGAACATGCAAATACAAGAAATCTGTTACACATGGGGCATAACATTTTACTTTCCCATGGCAAGGCAGCTCACTATATCCGCCACAATGCAAAGAAGAAACCGATGATCAGCTTTGCTCCGATCGGTCCATCTTATATACCGGAAAATGAAAGCCCGGAAGCAGTCGAAGCAGCCCGTGCCAAGACGTTTGATATCGGCGGTGAAGGATTTGCATTTTCCATCAGTTATTGGTCTGATCCGGTCTATCTTGGTCATTATCCGGAACAGTTATACGAATTATTCGGAGATCTGGTGCCTGCTTATAACAAAGAAGAGATGGAGTTGATCAGTGAACCATTAGACTTCTATGCAACCAATATTTATTACTCTAACTCTACTTTCCGCAAAGACGTCTATCCGGAAAACTGGTATCAGGGACGCCCGGAGACTGATCTTGGATGGGCAATGAGTCCGGAAGTTATGTTCTGGTCAACCAAATTCTTATATGAACGTTATGGCAAGCCAATCATGATCTCTGAAAATGGCATGGCAGAACACGACTGGGTATGCTTAGATGGCAAGGTACACGACACCTACCGTATTGATTATACACACCGCTATTTATTGGAGTTTGAACGTGCCTGGGAAGAAGTCGGTGTTCCAATTATGGGATATCTCCACTGGTCGATCATGGATAACTACGAGTGGTCCGAGGGCTATGACAAACGTTTTGGACTCATCTATGTCGACTACCGCACCCAGCAGCGTATCATCAAAGATTCCGGCTACTGGTACAAAGAAGTCATGGCAACCAACGGAGACAGTCTCCACGCCGCACAATGAACCTCTGCCGCATGAGACTTTTATTATAGTAAGAAATGAAAATGCTACCGAAAAAGGTTACAATATTTTTCCTGACGCGTCGTTCTCTTAGAAATTCACTGCTTTGTTCGGCTGACTGCAAGCACATGCCGGATATATGTTTGAGAACCCGGCTCTAGAAAGGTATCATGATGGCACAGGTACGTTCGCACTATTTCTCGTACGCAACGGTACTAAGCTCCGCCCTAATAAGCAACTCACATAAAAAGACGGGTATGGATTGTTTCTACATATATCATCCAATTATGTAGAAATCCATACCCTTCTTTCGTTCGTTATGCTAATTATTGCGGAGCAAAGTGCCGGCGTACTCCATATACCTGCGCTCATTCATGATAGACCTTTCTTGCCGGGGCGAGTTATAGGAGACATGTGTAATCAAAGCCGTCAGCCGCAAAGCAGTAGAATTTCTTAGAGGTTGACAATAGCGCGGAAAAATATTGTAACCTTTTCGGTAGCATTCATTCGCAAACCTTAAAAGTCTCATGCGGCAGGCGTATCATTCTTCCAGTGTGGACTGATTAGTGTAACTCCGATCAGTGTGATGCCTGCAATCAGTCCGGAAATCGATGTAAGCAGTCCCACTGCAAACATTGGATAATGCATCGTGATCTCGGTATCGGCTGCGTAAACATCTAACAAGTGATTGGTCTGTGCAATCTCCTGATCAGAGGTGAAGATATCCTGATACGCAATCGTTGTATTGACCGCAGTTCCCGCTGCTAATGACGTATCTTCATCCACATGAATAAGAAGTTTTCTTCCTGTCTGTTCCACTGTAATCGGCACTAATTGCCGGATTGGCAATTGCCCGCTCGATACATTCAGCACTTCATCCAAAACATTATATGCAACCGCATCATCCGTGGAAGTTGCATAATACATCAGATTAATTCCCAAAAAGTAGATATTCGGATTCGCATCATTATATCCATAAAATGCCAGTGTCTCAGAACCCATCTGCACACTGCCTAACACATGATCCACTTTGGAAATATACCCCGTTGCAAAGTCGCTGTCAGCTGCTAAGAACGAACCTGTCTGGTATGTCTTTCCATTTACCTGCAACGATGGGTACTGTTTTTGAAAATGCACCTGCTGATTTGTCACCCCTAAGAAGCTCTCAATCTTTGTTCCTGCATCCGCCGGTAAATGTGTGCTGTCAATCACAATACGGACACCATGTTTCCCTAACCGTTTCAGAAGGTTCTCTGCCGTTTCTTTATCCTTGTAGGTAAAACCAGAAAGAAAGATTGTCTTATAATCTGCAAGCTCCTCATAAGAATATGCATCTAACTGTTCTTCATTTCCCGCCACAAATCCGGGATACGCAATCGTCATCTCATTTGCATATTTTCCAATTACGATACCCTGATACTTCGTTACCACGCCAAATGTATCCGGTGTCTCATGCTTAAACAGATAGGCTCCTGCTGTCTCTTTGGCAAGCGTATATCCACTGCTTGCTGCCGCTTCCAGCATTTCTTCCTCAGAACCGCCATTTCTTCCGACATAGGTCTTTCTTACTAACACCGTATCATTTCCTAATTCCAGACATCGGTCAAACAAAAATGGATACCGTTCGCGTTCAAGTGCTTCATTCAGCAGCACAATATTATCTCCGGTTACAGCCCCCTGCCATGCCCAGCCATACGTATAATTCACACCACCATTGCCCGGAATTCCATAGGACGGATATGGACCATAGGAACTGATATCCATAACCGATGCTCTCTGCGTTGTCATCTCGCGCAATTGTTCGATATCTGCAATCGTTTCTTTGTCCGTTGTCACCTGATATCCTGCAATATTCATAGACGGGATCAGGTCAAGCAGCAGGATTGCCATCGCAACCACACAATATTTCTTCTTGAGCAGTTTCCATTCCATCATCGAACAGAAAAAATAGGCATACACCATTGGCATGAAACGGGTCATCCAGAACAACTGGCTCATTGGCAGCTTACTTAAGAATCCATAAGTAGCAGGCGTTGTGAATACCAATACGATCAATGGCAGTACAAAACCAGCCTTTTTCCCTCCCCGTGCTAACAGCCAGCCAAGCACGGATAAGATTACAACACTAAGACCAAAGTAAAACTGTGCCTGTTCCTTGCTATTCAATCGCTGCAATGCATTTAACGATACGGATAGCGGAAAGATCAGCGTTGACATGACACTTCCACTTCCCTGTTCCTCTGCCATCATTCCACCCTTAAGTGCCGGCAGGATCCAGATACCAACAGACAGGATTCCCGTTACCATGACACAAAGTGCCATGATCTTTCTTTTCCAGTCTTTGTTCCAATATTGATCAATCCACAGATACAGAAATGTGGATACACCCATCAAGGCCGTTACCATCAGATGGGTAAATGTCATCAGTGCCATTCCGACAAACAACCCGATTGCAGCCGCATTTTTCTTCTTGCGAACATACAGCCAGAGAAAAAATACAATATAGGGAACGATCACCGACGTGATCATCTGTGGAAGATTTCCCGAATCAAAATAGATCTTCACAATTTCCGGCATGAAAAACCAGACAAGTCCCATCGTGGCTCCCATCACCCTTCGGTTTTCCATATTGCCCCACAGCACCCATGGCAGCCCGCCAAAGAAGAAAACCACCGCCGCTAACAGATAATATGCACGAAGAAGACTTCCTCCCGTAAGGTTCATCAATCCTGCCAGAATATAATAAGAAAGCGGCGGCCAATACCGATATAGCTGAATTCCGTTATACCATTTCGCATCAAACAACGGGAACCAGTTTCCTTCGCGGATATTATCATACATAAACTCCGCTTTGTACAAATGTCCCCAGATATCATCACCGGACGGCTGCGCATTTGTCATATACAGATAGCCGGAAACAATAGCAGCACCCACTAGTAATAATACAATCCCTATTCCATTTTTCATCCATTTTGACTGTTTCATTCTGACTACCTCAATCATATATGCTCTGCCTGATATTGATCCCAATCACTCCATCGGGGCATTTCGGATATCATCCAATATAAATTCTGTTAATGTATTCAGTGACTGATCCCGTCCCATCTGCTGTTCATCGATCATACTGATCACATAGGATCTCGCCGGACTTTCGCTCATCTCCATCATAAGAAAGATCCAACCCTCCCGGTTCAGAATCTCCTGCAGGCGATCCTTGAAATAATGCGCACAATTCTCCAATGTCGGATTGATCATATCAAATGGAGGAATCTTGTTAAGAAACTGATTCTGATACGGCTCCATGAACTTTTCCACCGTCTTTTCCAATGCATCAAACTGCACAAACTGATTCTTACCCTTTACAACATGCAATATGATCTCCCACGTGTGCGGATGTGCCTCGCCTAACTTTCCATTGATATAGATGCCATGCCGGGCATTCAGATAGAATTTGAATTTATACTGCTGATATCTCATATCATTTCCTCCATCTGGCATTCTTCAAACCGTTCAATTGCCTTCCGCTCGTCTTCTGCAAGCAGCTGACATGTAATTGAAAATCCTTCGTTTTCCTCAATTTCCTTGCAGATTGCCTCAATCTCCCGGATTCTTTTTCTGGCTGTCTCAACCGGTGTGCGATACGCCAAGATCACAAACCGTCCCCTGCGGATCTCACCCATAACCTCCACCGGACGTAAATGATGCTTAATCCGTTCCATCGCATTAAAGATCTGATCTTTCGTGTAATACTGGTTTCCCATTACCACATTGACAAGGATCATCTGCAATGGCTTAAGCTCTTTATCTTCGGATTTTTGCAATAACATCTTGATCGTATAAATGTTGTAAAACTCTGCACGTTTTGACTTAATGATTCCCGTTACTTCTTCCTTCGTCAAAAGATCTGTCTTATCTCCGGTCAATGTTCCCGTCTCCTGCGAAATCTGCTCCATCTTCTCATTTCGGATATCTAATTCTTTCTCGGCACCTTTTAGCTGTTTCTCTGTACGGTTCCACGAACCTAACATCGTAACGAGCAGACTGACAAGAACCAGTCCCATGATTGCCACTGCCAACAGAATATAATATTGATGTTTGTTAAGATCTGCTTCCGCCTTCACGGTATCCACATCATAAAACTCTGCGATCTCATATGTCTGTCCTTCCTGTTCAAATGTAGCACTTAGAACACTGACACTCTGTGTCTGCAAACTGTCATATAAAGCATCTTTTGTATTGAGACTTCCTAAACACCTAGTTGTAATATCATTCTTTGCAAAAAGAACATCCGAACCCTTAACTAATACAAAGAATCGGCTTCCAGACGCTGCTACATTCTCTGACAGATATGTAACAAGACCGGTATCATCCGTTCCTCCCTCTGCCATATACCGAAGCGTGTCCGCTAATTGGGACAGCACTTGCTGCTGTCCCTCCCGGTACATCACCATATATTGTTCCTGGTTATTCGATAATTCAATTAAGATTGCTGCTAGCATGACTGCGATGAATACCACAACCGATATACTAATGGATATCATCCGATACCGGATAGATGTATACATACGCTTTATGCGCCCTTTTTTCTTATTCTTCATTCTCATTTACCTCGTCCTGAATACGGGAAAGTATCCGGTGAACTCCTGTAAAGTCTTTCTTTGCCACTTCACCAAATGACTGCCATTCTTCCTTTGCATTCCGCACCTGCCACGTCTGCGTTCCCTTGATTGAATTAATGATTCCTGCAAACCGGAACCAGAATACAATGAAATTAAATACCGGCAAAAGAAAGATTATATACCATTTTCTGGCGTAATATCCCCGCAGGTCTTTGAATTCCTTCAGGAATAATATAATACAGATATATAATAACAGATTGGCAAAACTGTACATTGCATACATGAAGATCACGGATTGCACGATCAGGCTCATCGGATAATTGATAAATGCCAGACAGATCAATGCAAAGTACCAGATCATGCGTGGAAATGCAAATGTGTGGTCATACATCAGCACACGCACCACAAAATCAGAGAAGAATCCTCTGGCTGCATTTAACCGCTTTCCCATAAACATGTGCATAACTTCAAGCTCACCGCTCTGCCACCGCTGCCTCTGTACGTACAACTGATTCACACTCTCGATCGGGTCAACAAAAAAGATAGCATTCGGGCAAAGTGCCACTTTCTTTCCCATGCCATCCCGGATCTGGAATGTTACATGCGTATCCTCACAAACGGTATCTGTGTTGTATAACTGGGATTTCAGGATTGCAGACTTACGAAATGCAGAAAATGCACCAGACAGTGTGAAGATGCTGTTTAATTCCGACTGAAAATTACGTCCTGCCAAAAACGCCTGACAATACTCACCAAACTCTAACTTCTGGAATAACCGCATAAATGGGTTCTTTGTCTGATCGATCAACTCCGGATTCGTCAATATCGTTCCCGTCACGCAATGAATATCATCTTCATTTTCAAACATATTCACAATATTGTAAAGTGCATGCGGTTCCAAGACACCATCACTGTCAATGTGAATAATATATTTGCCATCACTGTTAAATAATGCCAGATTGAGTGCCTTTGACTTACCCTGCTTGGCATTCAGCCAGTTGATCTTCAATGTAGGGAATTCTTCCTGGCATTTACAAAATACCTGAAAACTATTATCCCTCGTCAAATTATTCACCAGCATAATATAAATAAGTTCATTCGGATATTCTGACTCATGAATCGACCGGATGCACTCATACAACGTATCTTCTGAATTGTACACCGGAATGATCAATGAGATCTGCGGCAGATCATGTGGCTTTACATATTTGGTCCGAATGAACTTTCGTTTCAGGAGAATAAAGAAATCTCCTATCGTTGGAATGACCTCCATAATGAGCGGAATGATGATCCATGCAATCCAGAACATCACGGAGGACATAAAAAATTCTTTAATCGCGGTCATAATGAAATGCACCAACTTTCTGACGAACTATCTGTGGCTTCGTAAATACATAAAAATATAGGAATACCGAACATGCATAGAAGAAAATTCTCGCAATGATCGTATGTGCCACGAAGTAGATCTGATTGCCAAATGCATAGATCAGCAGACAGATCAGGAAAATGCGCAATACATTTGCTATGAAGATAGCAAACACACCGATAATGCTGACAACAACTTTCTCATATAACTCATATACCGGAAAGAACCACAATAACGATAGAAATGCCAACATCTCGATCACACCGGAACACTCAAAATCAATATAAAGGGACAAGCTCTCTGTTCCATTCTGAATGAATAAGATTCCCTGTTGAAAATAGGAATCATAGATCCCGGTTGCTTCTCCTAAGATACCTGCCACTGCGGATACTGCCTTTTGCAGGGGCGCTACAATATGTGGCTCAAATATCACCATACCAAACACAAATAATCCGACGCTTCCACAAAGGAAATACCAGACACCCATCTCGGCACGCTTCATAGTATAGAGGACATATACCCATACGATCAACAAAAGGGCAATAAACCAATTCATCATTGTAATTTCATTCCTTTTTTCTTCTTAAAGTACGCTGCGGCTAAGAAGAACGCAGCAACAACACCGGCAACCGGACCAGTCGAGGAACCTGCGATCGTTACACCCTGACCGCCTAAGTTCGGATTAGAAAGTGTAATCGTACCCATCTGATCCTGAGGAATTCCGGTAATCTCAGATAACCGCTTCATACTGATAGAAAACTCCACCTCGTCTCCCGGTGTATCAGACGCATGATTCTCATCATATACGGTATAGACAACCTGACTGTCGCACTCGTTGTAATATCCAATATAGACCTTCAAATTCGTGTGATTCCCCTTTGATTGGAAATTCGTTCCCCATGCGATCGAGCCATCGCTATTTGCCGGAAGAATCTGCAATGCAAAGTTCTGACCGTTGATCGTAAGATTCCATATCTGTATCTGCATATAGCTTCCATATAATTCATTTGCCTGAAAATGTGCATATAACCGGTCGCCATCTGTGCACATCTGTCCATAATGGTTACACTTGGCATTATTACTTGAATATGTGATCTCTGTCTTCGGAACATCCTTCCAGTCATCATACATTCCGTCAATCTGCATTCCACCAGACACTACGATATCTTCTTTCTTATCTTCTGTCGTCTCGGTTGTAGCGTCTTCGGTTGATACCTCCGTTGTCTTCTCCTGTTCCGTGGTAGCCTCCGAAGATACTGCTTCTGTCGTTGTCTCTTCCTTCACTTCCGTCGTTGTCTCAGTTGTCGCCTCTTCGGTTGATACTTCTGTTGTCTTCTCCTGCTCTGTCGTTGCTTCGGAAGATGCCACTTCTGTGGTCTTTTCCTCGGTAACCTCTTCCGTTATCTCTCCACTTGATACCGGAAGACTTACTGTCTTACCACCCCAGGTAAGATTCAATCCGGAAAATGTATAATCGGAATATATACTAACCGGAACCTGAATATTCCATTTCATCTTCTCATAACCATAATACTGTTGTTTTCCACTATTTGATACGCTGCCACCAGCTCCGGATATCTCACCATTCCATGCATTGCGAACCGTAATACTGCCACTGTCACCGTCATTACTCTGGTTAATCACAATTCCGCTTAACGCTCCTAAGTTTGTTCCATTGTCCGCTGCTACCTGTATCTGTTCACCAATATAGTTGTTCCATTTACCCTCATAACTAATGTAAATGTAAGAACTATCTGATGTAATGTTCATTGTTCCATTGCTGCCGTCAATTCCCGCTGCATATGCGTTCACATTGCCAAACTGCAACACTAAGGCAAACACGCAAATCATCGCTAATATTCTTCTAAAAGTTTGTCTCTTGTCTGATGTCTTTGTCATATGCGTCATCCTCTCGTATTCTCTTCTGTTCCATAATCGCATCATAATTGTCTTTGCTATTATCCATATTCAATGTAGGAAGTAAGATTCGGTCTGCCACCCGGTACACAGATAATGGATTGTCTGCAATATCTAACTGATATAAAGAATAATTGGTCTCTCGAAACCGAACCTTCAATGTCTCATATAGATAATTACCGATATCCTCTATGCTGGTATCCGTATTCTGAAACATAGGAAGCTCATTCAAATATCTTCCTTCTAACTGACTTAATAACTCTTCTGCATAACAATCTACAACCTCTATGTCCGATTCTTTCTGTTCTTTCCGTTTTCCAATATACAACACAACGGTAAATGTATGGGAATGTGCGGTTTCCCTGTTCCCATGAAAACTATGACTGGCATTCATATAATATCTGCTGACATAATAGCAACGCACACTCTCACCACCTAATTCATTCTCTGCTTCTAGTATACATAATATCGGATTTTTTTCAAGAAATAGTAATGATTCTCAATATAGAATTCATGTAAAACTTCACAAGTATTTTTGTGCATAATATACAAAAGGGATTATTTTAATCAAAAACCATCTGGCTTTCCACTAAAACAACCCCTTTTATACTAACCAATCCCTCTGTATATCTAGATTCCTGCAATCTTAGCCAATTCCCGAATTGTATCTTTACTGATCATCTTTCCCTGATATTCTATCAGATCTTTGCTGCTTCCTGTAAAAATATCTCTTGGCTCATATTTTCTCAAAACTATACTGTCTCCATCTACAAAGATCTCTACCGGATCCTTCAGATCAAGATTCAAACTGCGTCGTAATTCGATTGGCAGGGTGACTCTTCCAAGGTTATCTAACTTTCTTACGATACCTGTTGCTTTCATCGTTCTCGCTCCTTCCTAACACGGTCTCCCTCCGCCTCTGCCCCTAAGAGTAGCACGATTATTCCTCAAAATCAATGCTCTTCATCCAAAATTTACAAAATATTCATTTTTAAATAAAATACATCATATATTGAACGAAGGAGGCCGGCTTATGTTAAATATTCTCTGGGCATGTTTGCTTGTTATCGGTATTATAACGGCTGCATTTACCGGCAATTTAGAAGCAGTCAACAACAGTATATTAGAGTCGACACAGGATGCGGTCGAGCTGCTGATCGTTATGACCGGTATTATCAGTATGTGGAATGGCTTTCTCGTGATTGCAGAAGAAAGTGGCATCACAAAACAATTGGCCAGATACATGCGCCCTTTTTTACGCATTCTTTTTCCTCATCTTCCGCCTTCCCACCCTGCATTCGATTATATCTGTGCCAATTTTATTGCAAATATCTTAGGCTTGGGCTGGGCATGTACCCCTACCGGGCTTGCCGCCATGAAGCAATTACAGATCCTACAACAGCAACGTGGAAAATCTCCAGATATTGCCAGTGAAGAAATGTGTACATTTCTGATTCTTAATATTTCCTCTCTCCAGCTTATTCCGATGAATATGATTGCTTACCGCAGTAAATACGGTAGTACCTCTCCCTTTTCCATCATTGGCCCTGCTCTGATCGCAACAACGATAACCACCCTGCTCGCATGCATTCTTTGCCGGATATTACAAAACAGAAAGGACTCTCCATGAAATTATTAAATTTTATTTCCATCTTTTTCATTCCCTTCCTGCTCTTTCTGATCGTATTATATGGTCTGTTCCAAAAAAAACCTTTATTTGACCTTTTTACGAAAGGAGCCAAAGATGGAATTACTACTGTCTATCAGATTGCACCTACCATCATCGGATTGTTTGTAGCCATTGGTGTATTTCGAAGTTCCGGTGCCCTGGATCTTCTGTGTAATCTGCTTGCTCCCTCTGCCTCCTTTTTCCACATTCCCACTCCCATACTCCCTCTTTCGCTGCTCAAAATGTTCTCTGCCTCCGGAGCCAATGGGCTTTTATTTGACTTGTTTAAATCCTACGGCACAGACTCCTATATCGGTTTCACCGCATCGATTCTTTTAAGCTGTACGGAAACATTATTCTACACGGTATCTGTCTACTACATGAGTGTAGGCATCAAAAAAACCCGCTGGACCATTCCAGCAGGCATCTTCTTATCCATCTGTTCACTTTGGATCAGTTGTATGTTAGCCCGATATTTTATCCAATAAACCCTTACATCTGTGTACACATATGTGATATATATGGTAACATATTGTGCCCGGTAACATGTTATAATAAAATGATTTCATGAACTATGTTCATGGTCACACCGGACAATTCACTCTTCTAAACGTTGAATTGTTATCTCTATATTATACACGGGAGGGGATTACTATGAATTATGACGCATTCGGAAACCGACTGCGCAACTGCCGTCTAAGCAACGGCTGTACTTTACAGGATCTTGCAGATGCAACGCACTATTCATCTAAGCACATCGGAAATATTGAACGCGGACGTGCAAGACCAA
Source organism: uncultured Lachnospiraceae bacterium (assembly GCA_902762905.1). Lineage (GTDB taxonomy): Bacteria > Bacillota > Clostridia > Lachnospirales > Lachnospiraceae > CAG-590. Next base: position 12,284 of record CACWQE010000044.1, read on the forward strand.
GTATGGATCTGTTAGTTCAATTATCAAATTATCTATGTACTACACCAAATTATCTGTTACAGGACAGTCTTACACCCTGTACCGATGATACCCCGGTTTCCTATTCTTCGGAACTATTGATCGTCTTTCAACAATATCTTGAAAATCAACAATGTGCCCTCAAGCATATTACAGAACACTATAACAGCATACAGGAATAAATATAATCTCCCTCTTATAGTTACTCCAATAATGCCTGATAGATTTCTCGTTTTCCAACACCACGATCTTTTGCAACCTGTTTCATGGCAGATTTCTTGTCCATTCCCTGATCTATATAATATTGCACATGTTCTGGTACTGTCATTTCCAAAAATGGCTTCATTTCCTCTTCTTTCAACGTTTCCCGGTCAGCACCTTCTATTACTAATACATATTCGCCCCGCGGTTCTTCCTCTTCATAATAAGCAATTGCCTTACCAAGTGTCGTCCGCAGATTGGTCTCATATTTCTTTGTCAATTCCTTTACAATCGACACGGGACGATCTCCTAATACTTCATACAGATCTGCCAATGTCCGCTTTAATTTGTGTGGTGCTTCATACAACAATATTGTCCTGGTCTCTTTTTTCAGTTCGGAAAGAACCTCCCCCCGTTCCTTCTTATCATATGGCAAAAATGCTTCAAAACAGAACCGTCTCGTCTTCTTCCCGGACAGCGTAAGTGCGGTTACAAAAGCGGATGGTCCCGGCAAAGACGTAACTTCGACCCCCGCCTCTAAGCACTGTCTTACCAGTTCTTCTCCCGGATCTGAGATAGCAGGTGTTCCCGCATCTGTGATCAATGCAATATTCGTTCCGGCTAACATTTTCTCCACTAAGACCTTTGCTTTGTCATACTTATTGAACTCATGATAACTTGTCATAGGAGTTGTAATCTCAAAATGATTCAGCAATTTGATACTGTGTCTTGTATCCTCTGCCGCAATGAGATCAACTTCCTTCAGAACCCGAAGTGTCCGTAATGTAATATCTTCTAAATTTCCAATTGGTGTTGCACATATATATAACATGCCAGCCATACTACTATCCTCTCTATCTCTTTATCTGTATATATCCCTTGTTTCGTCAGGATATATACAGATTTCTTTCCTAATATGTCTCTATACACTTATTATAATTGCGGTTTCTCCTTATGATAGATCTGATAGATCTCTTCCGTATACACGCCTGGCTTGTCATACATAATAAGTGATGGTTCGATCGTGATACGTGGTCTGCCACCTTTCAAGCCCTCTATCATGACCATGGTCGGTTCTTTATCCACATAAGGCTGGATCAGACGCATCCGCTTTGGCTCAATCCGGTACTGTTTCATCACCTGAAAGATCTCCGCTAATCGAAATGGCTTATGGATCATATAGAAACTTCCACTCTCCGGCAGCACATAACTTGCCGCTGCCACAACATCCTCTAATTCCAACATCACTTCATGGCGTGCAATCGTCTTTGGTTCGTAGAGATTCTGCAGTCCATGATGATCTGTCATATAGGGCGGATTCACCGTAACAACGGGAAAGGAAGCTGGTTGATACAGCTCCCTTACTTTCTTCACGTCCCCACACTGGATATCAATGCGTTCTTCTAATCCATTCATGGCAACACTTCTCGCTGCCATATCTGCATACTCCGCCTGTAACTCCAATCCTGTAAAATGATCACCCTGCGTATTTGCCGCCATCAATATTGGAATTACACCACTTCCTGTACACAGATCCAGAACGTTCTGTCCCTTCTTAACTTTTGCAAAATGAGACAATAATACCGCATCCACTCCGAAACAGAACCCTTTCGGTTTCTGAATGATGTGATAGCCCTTACACTGCAGATCATCTATTCTCTCATCTTCTCTTGCATAATTAATCAATCTTAGAACCGCCTTCTTTTTTCTCTAGTGCCTCTAATGCTTTCAATTCCTTATCGTTGACTTTGTCCGAATTCCGTCTCTTCTTTGGCTTGAATTTCAATTCTTCTATCTTGTATTCCCGGATTTCTTTCTCTCCATCGTCTGTTGATACGATCACTTTTACCTTCTGGCGAAGTACACTGACACTGCTTACTTCCCCTTTGAACCCGTCAAATGTACGCACATAATCTCCTACATTCGGTAAGCGGTCATTCAGATATTCATATGTCTCCTGTTCATTCTTAAGGCAGCACATCAACCGTCCACAGACACCCGAAATCTTCGTCGGATTCAAGGAAAGATTCTGTTCCTTTGCCATCTTGATAGATACCGGAATGAAATCTGACAAATACGTATGACAGCATAATTCACGACCACAGATACCATAACCACCAAGTATCTTAGTCTCATCTCTTACTCCGATCTGACGAAGCTCGATTCTGGTACGGAATACAGAAGCAAGATCTTTGACCAATTCCCGGAAATCAATACGTCCATCTGCTGTAAAATAGAATAATACTTTATTATTATCAAATGTATATTCCACATCGATCAGTTTCATCTCAAGACCGTGTTTGGCAATCTTTTCTAAACAGATCTGATACGCTTCTTTGCATTTTGCCTTATTGGCTTCATGCCTGGCATCATCCTCTGCGGTTGCTTTTCGGATTACCGGCTTTAAGGTGCTTGTAATACTACTTTCTTCGACCATCCGCTTTCCTAAGACTACTTTGCCATACTCCACACCACGAACCGTCTCTACAATTACGGCATCGCCTGCTTCTAACTCAATTCCTGCCGGAGAAAAGAAATATATCTTTCCATTCTGCCGAAATCGTACTCCTATTACTTCTATCATTTCAAGTTCTCCTTCACTGTCAGCAACATCAACTCCATTGCTATGTCAAAGTTTACATTCGCCTCAAGACGAATCTTTAATTTCTCTAGTGCCTGTAAGATCTCTTCTAATCCCTCATAAGAAACATGACTTGCCTGTTTCCTCATAATAGAATATTCATCTTTAAAGATCAATTTGTTTGGCGAATTGGATATCTTCACCATCAAAATATCCCGGAACCACATGGTCATAATATCAATATAATCTGTGATATCCAGCTTATATTTTCCCATATTACGGACAGCCTGGATAATATCCTCCATGTCCATGTCCTGAATCCGACGTAACAGACGAAGGCTGTCTTCTTTGATCTCGTTATAGTCTGGTGAAATTGCAAGACGAACTGCCTTTCCCAGATTACCCTGTGCAAAATCCGTACAGAATCTTGCTTTCTCCTCATCCACACCAATCTGTGTCATAAGGTAATCCATCATATGTAATGGCTCAACCGGACGGAAATTCAATACAATGCAACGACTGATGATCGTTGGCAGAAACTTATCCACATTGTTTGTTAGCAGCATAATGATCGCATACTCCGGTGGTTCCTCTAATGTCTTAAGAATGGCATTCTGTGCCTGCTGATTCATTAACTGTGCATCCGGAACAATGTATATCTTATACCGGCTGCTATATGGCTTTAAGCTGATATCATTTAAGATCTGTGACCGGATCTCATCTACCGATATCACATTCGGTTTCTCATGGTTCACCCAGATAATATCCGGCTGGTTACCGGATTCTGCCTGCAGACAGGACTTACAGGTACCACACGGATCTGGCTCTCCCGCCTCACACTGTAAAGACTTTGCAACCACCGCTGCCAATGTCTTCTTGCCGGAACCTTTCTCTCCATTCAATATATAGGCATGCGAAACTTTTCCTAGCTCAATACTGCTCTTAAAATGCTTCACAATATCTTCATGTCCAATAATATCACTGTAATTTGGCATATCTATCCCTTCTTTCTATGTATAGTAACCGGACATCATGTTGAAATGTCTAACAACATTCCCCTTATGTCATCTATCTTGTTCAATATAGCGAGATTATCTTTCTCATCCTTTAACAATTCCTGTGCAAGATCATCTAATGACTTATCTACCTCTTTGACAATTCCATATACACGGTGTCTTCCTCTGCGGTCTAAGAAATTCTCTCTGGAAAATGCATGCGAATTGGCAGTCACCTCATTCATGAATTCTTTTACCAGATTCCGATATCTCTTCATATCGCGGATATCCATATGCTTTGCGATCTTGCTACCCTGTTCCTCAATATCTTTTATCAGTCCGGAGAGTTTTTCCTGTAATTCACTATTCTCAATATGACTCACCAGTGTAAACTTAAAGCTATCATCGGTCTTCGCTGGCTGCTTTGCTGTATCAATTGGCGCCTGACCCGTCAATTGACTGATCTTCATATCCATCTTACACTCTCCTTTCTATCCTCTATAGCATGCTACTATTTCATCCCTACGATTAAAATCCACAAATAGCTGATTGCATCCGTGATTCCATACCATTCATAATATTCTATTTAATTACAAGCATTACAAAAAGAATCTATGTTCCACTTCTTCCACTATCATACTATGAATCGTATCAATTGGCAATGTTGCGTCAATCGGAACAATCCGTTCCGGATATAACCGGGCAAGCTGCCGGTATCCATCTACCACACGTTTGTGAAAGCTTAAGTCTTCTTTCTCCATACGGTCTAATTCCGCCTGCTGCTTCTTTCTCTTAATTCCTTCCTCTGCATCAAGATCCATAAAAATGGTAAGCTTTGGCTGCACATCTCCTAATGCATAATTATTCACCTCATAGACCGTATCCACACCAAGTCCTCTTCCGATGCCCTGATATACGGCAGATGATTCCACAAAACGGTCACAAATCACAGCCTTTCCCTCAGCAAGTGCCGGTTTGATAACCTGATTCACTAACTGTGCTCTTGCAGATGCATATAATAACAATTCTGTCATATGACCCATTTCCTCATATTCCGGATTCAATATAATCTTTCGGATTGCCTCACCGATTACCGTTCCTCCCGGTTCTCTTGCAATCACAATATCATATCCTTTTTTCTCTAAATATTTCTTTAAAAGATCTATCTGTGTTGTCTTACCGGAACCATCCGGTCCTTCCATTGTAATAAATATTCCTTCCACCCATCTATCCTCTTATCTTCTCTGTATTCTTGATAACCAGCGATTCTCCCGGATTACATTGACAAATGCTTTCCCCTTCTGATCAAATGTAATACCTTTTATATTGAGATTGCTAACCATTGCCGCTTTCATCTCCTGCATCACGCCTAATGATATCACTTCTCCCGGTGTGACAATCGGAATTCCCGGCGGATATACATATATATAATCTCCACTGATTCTTCCTATTGCATCTTCAAACGGTACATCCTGACGTTTGTGTTCTCTTGCCTCTGCAATATTCATCTTATGTTCCGGTAACGTCCTATATAATGATGTATCGACGGATTTCTCCAGATCCATAAGTCTTTCATCGATGGATTCCATTGCCTGATATAATGCTTCAAATGCTTCCTTCGAATCAGCAATCGATGTCATGGCAATCACATAATTACCACCCGCCATCTCCATCATCTGTCCATATTCTTCCTGTAATACGGTTCCAAGCTTCGTACCTGTCATTCGAACCATCTGACCATCCTGCTCGTATCCACATCCTTTTACGGAAAATACCAACTTACCATCATCATATCCATATGCACTCTGTTTCTTAAAATCATTCTCTTCCACCAAGTGTATATGCGTAAGCTGTGCAAATCGTTTGCGGTATTCTGAAAGCAGCTCCTTATATATGATAAATAATCCATCTCTTTCGTAATTCATCTTCTCTATACATGCTTCCATTGTCGCTAAAAACACATAAGATGGTGATGTACTTTGATATATGGATAAATATTCTTCCAACCGTTCTGTATCGACCAGATTACTCTTCTCATGTAAAATTGCACATTGTGTCATAGCCGGTAATGTCTTATGCAGACTTTCTATCACAATATCAGCACCTAACCGGATTGCAGGGTCTGGAATATTCTTATAATTGGTCGTAGAAATTGTTTCATTTACATTGGACATAAATTCAAAATGTGCACCATGTGCTTCATCCACGATCAATGGAATTCCTACCTTATGTGCAAGCTTTGCAATCTTCTCCACATCACTTACTACACCTTCATACGTTGGAGATACCAGCATGACACATCTTACATCTGTATGCTGCTTCATTGTCTTCTTGACAAGTTCTGGTGAAACACCTCCGAACATGCCAAGTTCTTCATTCCACTCCGGCATAATATAGATTGGTTTCAGTTGTAGTAGTCTCATTGCATTATAGACAGATTTGTGGCAATTTCTTGCAACAATTAATTTATCTCCCGGCCGGCACACCGCAGACAGAGCTGCCATAACACCACAAGTAGAACCATTCACAAGATAATAACTCTTGTGTGAACCATACACCTCCTTAGCACGGTCCATTGCTTCTAATATAATTCCGTGCGGGTCATGAAACTCATCTAAGTCCCCCACCTCTGTCACATCAATTAAAAATGGATTCTCTACAATATCAGGGAAAATGGTATTCAGTCTTCTCTTGTGTCCTGGCATATGCCAAGGATAACACCCTTCTGTATTGTAGGCGGTTAATCCACTTAATATGGGCTGTTCCATATTCTCGATCTCCTTTTTCTAATTACAATTGCTCAATATAACCAGTAATGGGCAGTTACTGATAATTCATTATAATGATCAATATAAATTATTAAACATACACATATCAAGTTATTATACCATACATTATCCTATCTTTGCAACGCACGCTCTTTGGAATCACACATCCTGTTATAGCGGATCTAATGCTATATTTTTATATCCCTCTCCATATATTTCATTCGCACTCGATATAATTAGAAATGCATTGGGATCCTCTTCTCTTATGATCTCCTGTAATATCGGCGTTGTCCGCTTCTTAACTACACACATAATAATCTGCTTCTCCCGATTGCTGTATGCGCCTTTTCCAGATAAAATGGTCGCCCCAATATCCATTTCCGATAAAATACGCTGCAACATCATTTCCGGTTGTTCTGCTACAATATATATTAGATTTGCCTCATCTTCTCCATATAGGATATATTCCATTACTTTTCCATTGAGTGCCACCGTAATAAATGCATACATTGCCAGATTAAAATCACGGAACACAAATCCTGACATTGCAACTATAATTAAGTCAATCGTTACAAAAAAAGTGCTCGTTTTAATGGATGGATATTTCCGCCGTAATATCTTGATCACAATATCCATGCCACCTGTTGTTGCTCCGGTCTTTAACACTAGTCCAAGTCCACTTCCTACCAACAGACTACCAGCCACTGCTGCTAACAACTTGTTATTCGTGACTGCTGGAAAAATACTAAATATATTGGTAAAGATAGAATTTAATGCAATTGCATAAAAACTATTGATAATAAATCTTCCACCAAATTTCCACCACCCAAGTATAATAATTGGAATATTTAATAAGAAATACCAGGTGCCCGTATCTCCACCTAAAGAATGACTCAGAATTACTGAAATTCCCACAACACCTCCCGGTGCTAACATGTTAGGATCTAGAAATAATCCAATGCCAGCTGCATAGAAAAAACAGCCGACTAATATGAATAGAATCTTACGAAAGGATGAACACAATGTTCTTCTTGTCTGCTCTGTCATACTGTATAACCTCCATTTCTGTCAAACAATGTTATCTATTCTAAGTCTTGACAGAACAATACGAAATTACACATATAAAACAAAGCGTAACAAACGACTCTTTCACACTTTCTATAAGTAAAAAACGCAACCCTTATAAAAGGATTGCGTTTCTTATTAGAGGCGACAACCAGATTTGAACTGGTGATAAAGGTGTTGCAGACCTCTGCCTTACCACTTGGCTATGTCGCCATAACTCCCCGAGTAGGGCTCGAACCTACAACACCACGGTTAACAGCCGTGTGCTCTACCATTGAGCTATCAGGGATTATACAAGATAAGACTACCCTGTTGCAGGTAATCTTAAAGGTATCATTATTATATGATAAAATATTCATATATATTCCTGTACCTTCAGAACTTCACACAAAGATTACATCTTCATTACATATCTTGTCTGTTCATCTGTTTGTAAGTTCCTGCTTCGCTTCCGCTTGCACTCACTAACTGCACAGATATGTCTACGACTAGATTCGAACTTCGCTTTCGCTTGTTCTCATCAAGTTCTCTGACTAAGTTAAGCCTTCGACCGATTAGTACTTGTCAGCTCCATGTGTTACCACACTTCCACCTCAAGCCTATCTACCTCGTCGTCTTCAAGGGGTCTTATTG
>CACWQE010000045.1 GCA_902762905.1 uncultured Lachnospiraceae bacterium
TACATATCACTTGTGTATACACTCATAAATCCATATCCGCTTTTATGTGAGTTCGCTTATTATAAGGAGCATTAGTGTCTGCTGCGTGCGAGCCCGTAATGCGAATGTGCCTGCTGCAATATGACACCGTCCAAAGCCGGGTTCACAACCTAAAACATGCACGTCCGCCTTCACTTACGCTGTGTAAGGGTGTAAATGTCTAGCTGCGGGATGGCATCATAGAAATGATGCGTCCTGCAAAATCATTGAAGTTCTGTGTCTGAAGAACCACTCTGCCTGGTCCGGTCAGCTTTGTAAGGAAAAGACCTTCTCCACCGAAGAAGATGTTGCCAAGTCCCTTAACCGTCTCTATCTCATAACGAACCGTCTTATCAAATGCAACCACATTACCGGTATCCACTTTGATCACCTCGCCCGGTGCTAATTCCCTCACAACCTGATCTCCGTCCACCTCAAGAAAAGCATAACCTTCTCCCTTGATATCTTCCAAAATGAAACCTTCCCCGCCGAATAATCCGGCTGAAAACTTCTTTGTCAGTGTAATCGATACATCCACATTCTCCTGTGCACATAAGAACGCTCTTTTCTGTGCAATGATTCCCGGTGTACCGGTTAGATTCACTGCAATCACATCTCCCGGAACCGTAGAGCCAAATGCAATCTTAGCACCATCCCTGTTTGATGTATAAGTTGCCATGAACAGGGATTCCCCGGAAAGCATTCTTCCTAATCCCTTCATCAGACCACCCTTGGTATTAGTCTTCATCTCAATTCCTTCTGTCTGCCATACCATACCACCACTCTGGGTATACATAGACTCCCCACGGTCTAAGGTAATCTCCACCGCCGGCACTGTCTTTCCAACAATCTCGTACTGCATAATCTTGTCCTCCTCATCCTTCATTATATAAGTTTTTACAAGGTCATATACATTGTATATATGAACCTTCATTTAATAAAATACATCCCAATATCTATTACAGACCTCTTGATTTGCGTGTGCATGCTTTCATTGCCTCAAATACCGCACTTCGCATTCCCTTCTCTTCCAGCACTCGTACTGCCTCAATCGTGGTTCCCCCCGGAGAACACACCATATCCTTCAATTCTCCCGGATGCTTGCCTGTCTCTAATACCATCTTGGCACTTCCAAGGACTGCCTGTGCCGCAAATTCATACGCCTGTGCTCTTGGCATACCATCTGCCACTGCGCCATCTGCCATGGCTTCAATAAACATAAATACATAAGCCGGAGAACTTCCGCTTACAGAAGTTACTACATCCATTAAATGTTCCGGAATCACTTCACATTTACCAAATCCACGCAGGATACCGGTTACTGTATCTAACTCCTCTGGTGTTACGTTTTCATTGCTGCATGCGGCTGTAATTCCCTCGCCTACCAGCGCCGGTGTATTTGGCATTGTACGAACGATCTTAACGGTCTTGCCAAACTGCTCACCTAACCATGCCAACGTCTTACCTGGAGCAATCGTAATGATCAATTGCTGTTCATTCACCACATCTTTGATCTCTGCGATCACGCTCTCGTAAAACTGTGGTTTTACAGAAAGAACCAGCACATCCACCTTACCTGCAACCTCTTTGTTATCAGTTGTCACTGTAATTCCCATCTCACTAGCAATCTTATCAATGCTTGCCTGTGACAGGTCTGCTCCCATTATATCTTCTTTTGCTACAATACCATTACCTATAATTCCCTTGATCATTGCGGTAGCCATATTCCCGCAGCCAATAAAACCTAACTTCATATTCATATCCTCCTGTATTGTAATCATACCTTTTTATTGTAGCACGAATCTCTGACATTGGCATCTAATTTTCCTTATTTTTACCAGATATTATATTAACATCCTAAAGTTTTATGAAGCGTCTCCTCTGCTTCGTTTTGTATATCGTTCGTTCCCTTCGGGCTTTTTCCCTTTATAAAAATACAGCGGAAGATAAATCTTGCAAGCCCGGTATTATAAAATGTCATGGCATATACCATCATCCATGCTGTAATTGCTGTAAAAAATATAGATTCTCCTCTTGTCCTAGGCATTGTTTTGTCCTCCTCTTTCACAAACAAAAAAAGACAATATCTGTATCAATCCGTCTGACAATGGATTGATGACATTTATTGTCTTATCATGTTCTATATTCAATTATCCAACAGGAGTGATTATACCAATAGAAACGAAAAAAAGTCAAGAAAGAATTGTAACTTTTTCATTCCTTATGTTCTACTCCGTTGCCGATCTCACCAATGTGACAATCCCTCCGATGATAAGCAATACAATTGCAATGTATATTGCACCAGACAATGCCAATGTAATCAAGATAATTGGCAAAAAGACGACTGTGAATAATATCTTTGTAATTCCCCATGCCGCCTTGATCGACCAGATCAGCAGCTTTCCAAAAACCATGATCATTAATATTATAAAAATAAATGTAAGCATATCTATTCATCCTTCTTTTCTCAAATGGCAGTACTGTTTCTTTCAATAATATATGTTAATGGGTTTCACATAAAATGTACCACAGCAAGATAACCCAACCGAATCAATACTGCTATCATTGTTACCATTCCCATCCCAAAGATCATCACACCAATCCGTCGATTCGTCTGATTCGATTCTTTCTCATATACTTGATGTTTTGTTCTGGAATACATTAACCAGTATGGTGTACCAACCGGATACTTCTTAAGGCGTAAATCATGTGACAGATGATACTTATGCATACTGCCATCATAAGGATCTGCATATAATATAATCAATCTTCCATATCCCGGAAATACAGGTGTTCCGATCATCATGTCCTTTCCACAAACATATCCTTCAATCTCCATATCCAGCGTATCATTCTCAGCCACACCCTTTCGATATATCAGAATTCCTGCTCCTAATAATATTACACAAAACAATATTATAACAAACCCCTGCATCATGTACCATACAAGTCCCTCTGTATTTACGACAATATACCCCTGTTCCTGTAATTCCTTCACAATCAAGAAGGAACCTATCACCACTAATATCACAGCAAAAGTTAATAACTGATAACAATTTTTTAACTTAGAATCTGTCTCGTTCCGACATGCCCTTATGGCAATTATTAGTAAGACAATGCCTGTAAATACAATAAAAGCAGATTTTGCTATGTCAATTAAAAACATTAGCTTTCTCCTCCCCATCGCAGTTCCGATTTAATAATTATATACCTGCCTACTTCACATAGTACACATAATTCTCTTTTCTTGGAGCTGCCTCATTTATCGGCGAAGCTGCATATCCTAATGCACAATGTCCGATTCCTTCATAATCTCCTGTAATTCCAAGGTCACTCAGAATCTTCTTTCCGAATTCGCTCTCAAATTCCTCTTTTGCTCTATGAATCCAGATACTTGAAATGCCAAGACTCTCTGCCGCGTTCAAAAGATTCCCCATTACAAGCGAACCATCATACACATGCGTTGGCATACTCTTATCTGCTAACACGATCAATATGACCGGAGCCCCATAAAACGGATCGATATCCGCACCCATAATCTTTGCGTTCTCTGCAGATATCTGATCTCTCAGTTCCTTATTGGTTACTGCAATAATGATCGGACTCTGCTTACCCATTCCCGTAGGTGCATAGGTTCCTGCCTTAATAATTGCCTGCAAATCCTCTTCGGATATCCTCTTATCCGGATCAAATGCTCTACAACTTCTTCTTGTCTCTAATACTTTCAATGTCTCATTCATTCTAAAATCCTCCTATGTCTATGATTTGATATTATTCTACAATTTCAACTCATCTATATATAATATAGCACGCTTCTACATCCGTCACAATCTAATTTAAAAATTGAATATTATATTCCAATGTAAAAGAAAAGCGCAAGCTCATAACTGAACTTACGCTTTTGACACTCGTTACATAAAACATATAGCGGGCAATATCTTATAAATCTACGCTTCCCTGCTCACCGTCAGCGGTATAATATACTTTACCTTCTTCCGGCTTTACATAAATGTTAAGTTCTTTCACTGTCTTCTTACCAACAGCTGCAACAACCTTAGCAGTGATATCTGCTGTCGTTACCTCATATCCACAGCACTGAATATATACAGTCTCTGTCTTTTTTACAGCCGGCTTCTTAGCTGTTGTTGTCTTCTTTGCAGGAGCCTTCTTAGCTGCTGTCTTAGTAGCTGTTGTCTTAGCCGGTGCTTTCTTCTCTGCTGCCTTTGTAGCTGTTGCCTTTGCCGGTGCTTTCTTCTCTGCTGCCTTTGTAGCTGTTGCCTTAGCCGATGCCTTCTTCTCTGCTGCCTTTGTTGCCGTTGCCTTTGCCGGAGCTTTCTTCTCTGCTGTCTTTGCTGCAGTTGTCTTTGTAGCTGCTGCCTTAGTCTCTGTTGCTTTTGTATCTGCCTTTGCTGCCTTCGCTGCCTCTACCTTAGCCATAGCAGCTTTAACCTGATCTGCAGTACTCTTCTTTGTTGTTGCCATCTTAAATATCCTCCACTTTAATAAAAAATATGTATGTATAAAAACTCAAGTTACACTTTAACAACCTCATACTACTCTATAAATTAAATATTTGCAACCTTTTCTCCCATTTTCTCTAGTATTTACAAGCATTTGAGAAAAAATGGAAAGTTTGCAGACATTTTGCACAAAGAAAAAAGGATCTCAATCAAGCATTTTTTCTGTTATTATAAAGAAGTACAATTTTTGAAAGTACCATTTCAACAAAGGAAAAGATGATTGGATGATATAAGGTTGCAGAAAAAGTACCACTTATAGATATATTTCACCAAAAAGAGGATTTTGTCCATAGACAAAATCCTCTTTTAATCATATATTCTATTACATATCTCTTACTTGAAGTATCTGTCAAGTAAGCCCTTAAGTGCTTTACCGTGTCTTGCCTCATCACGAGCCATCTCATGAACGGTATCGTGAATCGCATCTAAGTTGTTCTTCTTTGCACACTTCGCAAGATCTACCTTACCTGCTGTTGCACCAAACTCACAATCTACTCTCCATGCAAGGTTCTCCTTAGTAGATGCTGTCATATTCGGCTCAAGATCCTGTCCTAACATCTCTGCAAACTTAGCTGCATGCTCTGCCTCTTCATAAGCAGCCTTTTCCCAATAAAGACCAATCTCTGGATATCCTTCCCGATGTGCGACACGTGCCATGCAAAGATACATACCAACCTCTGAGCACTCACCCTCAAAGTTAGCCTTCAACTGATCAAAGATAAACTTCTTGTCCTCTTCACTAATCTCTGGATTATTCTTAACCGTTGATGCATATACACCAAACTCATGCTCTGCTGCAAGTGTAAGCTCTCCCTCTACTGCCTTGAACTTATCTGCTCCTACATGACATACTGGACACTCTGCTGGTGCCTGATCTCCTTCATACACATAACCACATACTGTACATACAAACTTCATAACGTTATCTCCTTTTCTTATTGTAATTATATTTATATTACCTTTTATAAAACAGTAATAATTACTGTTATTGATATTATAATAGCGTTAGAGAGCCAAAATGTCAAGCACATTTTTCCAATTAGCGAGAATATTTTTCAATATATTAACCGTATCCTTATCCGTTAATGGGACACTATAACCGTATGTACTCTAATTTAGTAGAATGTTCACAACCTCTTTGAGATTCATCCCATTGGAAGCCTTAATCAGTACCACATCCTCCGGTCGGAGCGTTGCCATCAGATAAATGGCTGCCTCTTCATTATCTGAGAATGTATATACCTTAATCGGAGAAGAATTCTCCTCTAATACTTCCTTAATATTCTGTGCCAGTTCTCCCAAGACTACTACTTCATCAAGTGGCTTATCTAACAGAAACTGTCCAATCTCCCTATGATAAGCAACCTCATTCTCACCTAATTCAAACATATCACCAAGCACTGCTACCCTCTTACCCTCACATGGCATATCACACAGCACATTGATACTTGCCTTCATGGAATCCGGACTGGCATTATAGGTATCATCTATCATCGTAAACTTATGCTCAAGGTGAATGATTCTCTGACGCTGTCCTTCAAAATCATGGAATGCACCTGCGGCCCGCTCCATTGCGATTCCATTCTCATGGGCAACTGCAATCGCAGCCACACAATTACCAACATTATGCTTGCCAAGCGTATTCAATGTTACTTCTACACGCTCTGCCCCATGTACACAGGTAAATGTCGTATAGCTGTCATGATACACAATATCCGTTGCATAATAATCGCACCAATCCTGCGTGCCATAGAACAATGTGCGGCAAGTCAGATGTTCTGTCTCCACTGCGTCTTTCAGCAGGGCATCATCTCCATTTAGGAACAAGGTTCCGCCCTCTTTCATGGAATGTACAATACAAAGTTTCTGTTTGCGGATATTCTCCTGTGTCTTCATGAACTCAATATGCGCTACACCAATTGTTGTAACAACTGCCATATCCGGCTTCACCATCTCTGACAAGACATCCATCTGTCCCTCTTCGCTGATGCCAAGCTCTAATACCGCAATCTCCGCATTACTACGCATACGGCTTAACGTAATCGGAACTCCAATCTGTGAATTCAGATTCTTCTCTGTATGATACGTATCCTTAGCCGAAGAAAGTGCCTGCGTGATCATCTCTCTTGTTGTTGTCTTACCCACGCTTCCTGTTACCGCCACAATCGGAATATCAATCAACCGTTCCCGGATAGCTGCTGCAATCCGTTGTAAAGCTGCAACTGTGTCATCTACACGAATATACGGCTTATCCGCCACAACCACACCATTATGCTGGGATGTCAATGTGGCTGCTCCTATCTCTAATGCTGACTCGATAAAACGATGTGCATCCACCCGTTCTCCAATGATTGGGACAAACAGATCTCCTTCTTTGATAATCTTTGAATTAATACAGATATCGGTAACCGGTGTATTCTCATCTCCACAAAGCAATACACCGCCTGTCATTGCCACGATATCCTTTACTGTGATATTCTCCATAATTACTCCATCTCTTTACTCTGTTGCATCACTTGTTCTATATATTTCGCGACTCCATCTTCTTCATTTGATGGGAGTACGGAATGTGCCATATTCTGAATCTCCGGGTGCGCATTTGCAACGGCATAGAAGCAATCACTCGCTTCCCATAACGCCACATCATTCAGATTATCTCCAAAACTGATCACACTGTCGTAATGAGAACGTGCTCTCAGATAATTCAATGCTTCTTTCTTTGAAGCCTTATCACTATAGATCTCTAACATATAATATTCATCACTATAGATATCCGCATAGAATTCGGTCTTAACACCTTTCACAACCGAAAGTTCCCGATAGAAACCTTCCAGTTTTTCCTTCGGTTCCCGTAGCATACAATAAATGATATCCTTACCAGCTACCAGACTTAAGTCTGCTACCTCCGTGAACTTCTTATCATACTTCATAATCCGCTCATTTCGGAAATAATTAAGTGATGTAGATTCCACACTATCATAATATGCGCAAAATGTGTCATCCGTTAACCCATACAGAAAGCAGTCAAGTCCTCTTGTCTTAATAAGACCAAGTAAGACCATAACCGTCTCTTCATCCATAACTTCCTTCTTCAGATACTTCTTCGTCGCCATATCATAAACAAGCACACCATTCATCATCATCACTGGAAGCTGCAAATGCAGTGGTTTCACAATCTTAAGTGCTGTTGTCGGTGTTCTTGCTGTTGATATTGTAAAATCCAAGCCCTGTGCAATTGCCCGGTTAATCACATCGACAGTCTCATCACTTAACTGTGCCTGTTGATTCAACAGTGTACCATCCAGATCACTAACATATAATCTTTTCATTCGTATTCCTCACGTTCCCAGATTGTCTCGCCAATCCGTCTATCTTCCGTATTATACCTCTTTTTTTCGTTGCACGCAATCTTATTGCAGATTTCCCCATAACTGCCGGAGGCGTTCTTCTACTGTATGCAGAGTCACCACTTCATAATCATCCCATTCTGCAGGAAACGTCTCAACCACCTGCCTTGTGACAAAACGATCGTCCAATAACAGAATCACTCCTTTATCCTCCATTGTCCGAATTACACGTCCCGCTGCCTGCTGTACCTTATTCATACCTGGATAGAGATAGGCATATTCAAACCCTTTTCCTTCTCTTGTGTCAAAATACTTTTGCTGTATCTCTCTCTCATTACATACCATGGGAAGTCCGGTTCCCATCACTGCAACCCCCACCAGCCTTTCACCAACCAGATCAATTCCCTCCGAGAAGATACCTCCTAAAATACAGAATCCCAGAACCGGTTCCTCTCCTACTGCGAATCGTTCTAAGAATTGTTCCCTCTCCTCCTCGGTCAGATGCGCTGTCTGTTTCAACACTTCGACATCTGATAACAGACCCAGATTCATTGCCATATCATAGACATCTTCTAACATCTTATAAGAAGGGAAAAATGCCATATAGTTACCACGTTTTCCATGCACTAAAATATCCAGATACCTTGCCATCCGCTCATATTGCGCCGGTCCCCTTACCTTGTACCGGCTGCTGACATCATTTCCAATCAGCAATCCGCGATGTGCCTTCGGAAATGGCGATGGAATATAGATCGCACAATCCTCTTCTTCATCGTGCAGCAGTTCTTTATAATATTGAATTGGCAGCATCGTCGCAGAAAAGAACACCGTCGCATTTCCTTTCTCGATACACTCGCTTAGATTATGTGCCGGATGGATACAGTATAATTTCACCATAAAGGATTTGTCATTTACCTGTTCCCCATATATCTCATAACTCTCATCGACCAGTTCATAGATATTAATGAACTGATTTATCGTAAAATAGAAGTCCAGAATCTCCTCTTGATGCGGCTTCAACGCTCCAATCTCTTTGCTTTCTTCCAAAAATGATTCAAACTGTGCCTGAAGGCGTGTCAGCTTCACATACAATGATTCCATATTCTCGATCATCACATAGCCTCTTGCCGTATCACATTCCTTCTTAAAGGCTAACATCTCTTTGTTACAGGCAGCTAATAACCGACCGATCTTTGCATGATATGGCAACAGCAACTTACGCATTGTAAGAAAATCTTCCTTGTAAATTGCAGCACTGTACATAGAAGATGCCCGGTCTACCAGATTGTGTGCCTCATCCACCAAAAAGATATAATCCCCCTTTGCTCCTTCTCCAAAATATCTTCTCAGCTTTACCCTTGGATCAAACACATAATTATAATCACAGATAATGCCATCCACAAACAGACTCACATCCAGTCCCAATTCAAACGGACAAACCATATGCGTATTGGCATATTGCAACAACACTTCTCTTGTTATATTATATTCGTTCGTCACACAATCATAGATCGCCTTGTTGATCCGATCGTAATGTCCTTTGGCATATGGACAAGTTTCAGGATCACATGCCATCTCCTCTAATGGACAGATTTTCTCTTTAGCAGTAATCATAACACTCTTAAAATGAAGTCCCTTACTTCGAAGAATCTCCAAACTATCCACCGCAACACCTCTTGCAATCGTCTTAGCCGTCAGATAGAATAACTTATCACCATATCCATCCCCCATTGCTTTCACGGTTGGATACACTGCTGCCATTGTCTTCCCAATTCCTGTTGGTGCCTGAACAAAAAGATTATTCCCATTTTTGATGCTGACATAGACCATTCCTGCCATATCCTTCTGCCCTGTGCGGTATGCATAAGGAAATGCCAGATCCTTGATAGATGCGTTCCGCAGCGTCCGGTTATCCACCTCAAACTGCGCCCATTTGCAATATTCCTCGATCAGCTGTCCAAACCACTCCGTAAGCTCTGTAAAAGTATATGCCTGTCGAAACCGTTTGATCTCTTCTGTATCCAGATTACAGTATGTCATCTGCACGGTAATCTCTCTCAATTCATGTTCTTTCGCATAGATATACGCATAACACATTGCTTGCGCCTGATGCACAAAAATAGGACATTCCATATGTTCTAACTTCTTATACACACCCTTAATCTCATCAATCGTTACGCCCCTATCCTCCGTCAGGATTCCATCTGCTCTTCCCTCTATTGTCAGTTCAAAATCCGGCTTTTCAATTGTAATCGAAAGGGGTACTTCTGCCTCGTAATCAAGTCCCATCTTTCCCTGGATCTTGCGGTGAATCCGACTGCCTTCTAACATTGCGTTCTTCGAGAAGCTGCCGTCTCCGCTCGCAATATCTCCGCTTCGAAAGATGAACTCCACTAAGCTTCGTACTGAAATGTGCATCTCATACATATGTCATGTCCTTTATTCATCTGTTTCTTTTCAAAGAAACTATTATTTCAAACCTGAATATACGATTCTCGTTCCCGTTACCTTTGCATTCGCCTCATCCGTTAGCAGTGCAAGCAGTTTTAAACCAAAATCAATACAAGTTCCCATGCCACGGCTTGTAATAAACTGTCCATCCTGTACAACGGAATCAGTCAGCTTGTTTGCTCCGATCAATCCTTCCTCCATGCCCGGATAACAGGTTGCATTCTTACCTTCTAACAATCCCATCTCGCCATACACAGTCGGTGCCGCACATACGGCTACAAGATACTTACCTTCCCCATGATATTGCTCGATCAGGCGTGTCAGCCCTGCATGAGCTTTCAAGTTCGTTGTACCCGGCATTCCTCCCGGAAGGATCAGCATGTCGCCCTTTGTCAAATCCGTCTCATCAAATAACAGATCTGCACGAATTGTAATTCCGTGTGCTCCTGTTACATCATAATCACCTGTCACTGATACCGTCTTGCAATCTACACCTCCACGTCGTAACAGATCTACAACGGTTAACGCTTCTACTTCTTCAAATCCTGTTGCAAAAAATAAATATGCTGTCTTCATATACAATTCCTCCTGTTCCTGCGTAATACTAAATCTATTATAGCATATGCACTTCTTCAATGCTATAATAGATTCCAGAACATAAGACACTCTCACAACATAAGTTGAAAGAGCGAATACGAACAAGGAGGCACTTTATGGAGATTGAGCGCAAATTTTTAGTAGAGAAAACTTCGCTGCCAGATAACTTAGAGGAATATCCTCATAACCGTTTAGAGCAGGCATACATTATCACTAATCCGGTATTACGCGTCCGACAGAAGGGAGATCAATATATCTTAACATATAAGGGAGAAGGATTGATGGCCCGGGAAGAAGTAGAATTTCCGTTACCACAGGAAGCGTATGAAAAGCTGCTTGCCAAAAGCGAAGGAAACATTATAACGAAAACCCGGTATAAGATTCCGGAATCGAATGACCTTACGATTGAATTAGATATCTTTCATGGAATATTTGAGGGATTATACCTCGCAGAAGTAGAATTTACAGACGAGCAATCTGCCCTATCATACAAACCGCCGGCATGGTTTGGAAAGGAAGTAACCAATACCTCTACTTTCCATAACTCCACCTTAAGCCAGATGAATCCTGCGGATGCTGCACGCCTTATAGAATCTCTATAAGGCGTCCTGCTCCACTTTCATTGTCATAATTGCCTTATTCATTAATATAACTGTTACCAGCATGTTAAAGGCACTTCCTGTAAGCACTAACATAACTGAACCAATGCAATACGTAACCGCCATAACAATAGAACCAAACGCCTGTGCAAACAACGCAATCTTATATACTTTCCCAAAGGTAAGATCCATCATCATTGTCTTCGATAGCAGATACATAACGACTGCATAGAAGACTGCCGTGAACAGATATTTTGCTAACACAAACAAATACACGAACAGGTACACGATTACCAGCATCACGTAGAACATAGCCGATGCATCTGCTAATGTTGCATTGGATATCGTAAGATCTTTATAATCTGAGAACTTCTCTTCCTGGACTAACTTACCGATTCCTGTCACTTCATTATATAACAGCACATTGGACTTACTCACCATAATGGCTTCCACTACATTTGCCGGAATATCATCCTTGGTGAACTTCTTCTTGCTGGTATCTACAAGAATATACACCCCCATGGAATTATCCTGCTGTTCAATCTTCTCATCTAAAGTAAATACCCCATCTTTCAAAGAAAACTGAGGAATCTGATTCTCTATTATATTCCGTATACCGCCCATGCCCGCCACGGCACCTAATGTCGGAATTGCATATTGAATAAAGGAAATGAGAAAGATCACAAGTGCAAGAAAACCAATCACACTGCCACTTCGTAATTGCAATAACTTCCCATACTCCCTTGGTGTGAACATCGCTGTAATAAAACGATCTGCCATACTCATTTTCTGCTGTTCATCCTGATTATTATTTTCTGGATTCGTATAGTCCATAGCATCCTCCATCTACTCTTCCATTTCCTCATCTGGAATTGGAAGAATCATTGTAATTACAGTCCCTTTTCCCGGTCGTGACACCACTTCTGTCTGTGCACCACATTGCTGCTCTAAATGGTCCAATATCACCTTAAGTGATGTCATATGCTCTTTCTTGAATCTTCCCATCTCAAAGCCAATGCCATCATCAATAATCTGGATCGCATATCCTTCCTGTCTCTCATAGGTACGAACCACGACATTTCCTACATCCTGCTTTCCGGCAATTCCATAAACTACTGCATTCTCCACCATCGGTTCCACGCACCTTCTCGGAACCTGAAATTCCTTCACTTTGCATTCTACCGCAAAAGACAAATTGGGATTCCGTGTCTTTTGTAACGTCAGGTATGATAATATATGCTCTAATTCTTCCTCAAACGGAATCATCTCAAATGGCTGTTTCATAGCCTTCAGATTATCTCGAAAATAGACTGAGATATAGTATAACATCTTCGCACTATTTGCGGAACCACTTTTTATCAAATTCTGCAAAGTATGAAAAGAAGCAAACAATAGATTCGGATTGAATTCCTCAATCACCTGTTCCCGGTTCGTATCCTGCGATACCTCTTCCTGCTTCTCCTTCTTTTCCTTCCGTAACGCCTGCCAAAGTGCACCAAAAAGAACTACACCTTCATAAAGAACGAGTCCAGTAATCATATATACCGGCATTGCCGATGCCTTTCCCTGCATGATCTGATGCAGCATCTGCAAAAACATTCCGAACAAAAGTATTCCGTGTGCTGCCAGAATGAGGCGGTTATCTTTGCGTTTATATACACCTAATGTAACCGTGCACCCAACAAAAATAATTATGCAAATTCCTGCTGAAAGAATCCGTATTGTATCGAAATGTAACAGGGAAAATCCCTGTAATACCATAACACTAATATAAAAGATGCTGCACACCAAACAGCCCATATCAAGCAGAGATAGCATATGTTTCTTATATGTGACACTACGCACCAGCAACATATGAACAATTGCAATAATTATAAACGCTGCAGATTCTAACAAATACCAGCCAATCTCCCAACGAAAGGCCATTCTTACCAACCGGCTCTCTCCAAGGAAAATACAGCCGATTCCAAACAGCTCCATCACGCTATACAATAATGGTCTCTTATTACGTATCCGGTTATACGCTAACAGCCATACTACAAAGAAACAGGCACTTCCTAAAATGAGAATTCCGCCAACAATCACATCATATCCATTCTCCAACCAGGCTGACAGTCTCACTTGTGAATAATTTCCTTCATAGATTCCCTGTAATGTAATCTCATTCCGTTCCATTCCGGTTAACTGAATCTGCAGAATCTGATTCTGATACTGTGGATCAATTGCAATCACATGTCTTGCCGGAAGATAGCCTTCTTTTTCACTACTCTCATATAACAATTCTCCTTGAATGGATGCACTGACCTTCTCCTGCTTTGTATCCAATACGACATATGTAGTAGTTTGTCCGACATCAGGAACTTTATGTGTCAATGTAACGACATTGCCTTTTTCCACTTCAAATGTTGCCGGCAGATTCACCACCTGCTGGATCATATTATCTGTTGTATTATTATTCTCCTGTTGATATGTCTGCAACAGTTTCGCATCCGTTGTCTGATAAGAAGCAATCCACCCCTGTGAATAATCAGACAATCCTTCCAGTTCTCCTTTGAACCCTGCTGACGGTTTCTCAAACAAAGCAAAAAAGCAGAGCAGCAAAAGTGTTGCCCCGCATAACCCTCCTAAGAGAATATGAAGTTGTCTGTCTGATAAATGAAACATACCTGCATCTCCTCACTATCTATTCTACCCTAGATGCTTATATAACTCTACTCTAACCATTGATTATACAAATGCCCGAATCAGATTAAATGGTAATGTTTTAGTGCATTTGCAATTCCATCCTCTGTCACATCCGTTGTTACATATTCTACAACCTCTAATACCTCCGGCACTGCATTCCCCATGCCGACAGAATGAGGTACATATTGAAGCATTTCCATATCATTGATGGAATCACCAAACGCATAACAATCCGAAAGGCTTGCCCCAAAATGATCCATTACCTGTTGAATCCCGGTTGCCTTGCTATGTCCAAGCGGAACCGCTTCAATCACCTGACTTCCATGCGGAATCAGATTGCATACATTCGAAAACACCTTCTGAAACCGTTCCACATCGCTGTCTGACATCTGCGAAGTAGTAAATTTGTCATAAACCAACTCGGGATCATCAATCGTTCCAATCGGCAGCTCCACATTTTTTGAAAAATAATCATAGATATATTCCATGAAACCACCTTCTCCATAATCCCCGTCGATAAACAACCGGTCTTTTCCCTCAAACACGGTCTGATATCGCATCTCATGTAACAGATCAGCGTATTGTTTGCATGTTGCCTTTGGTAATGAAGCATGAAACAATTCCTGTCCTTCATACTCGATATACGTTCCGCATCCGCACACCATTCCATCAAAGGCAAAAGACCGCAGATTGCGGTCAATTGCCGTCTTCACTCTGCCTGTATTGATAAAGATCTTATGACCATTGGCTTTTGCCTGCAACAGTGCTTCCTTTGTACTCTCCGGCATACGATGCTGTTCATCTAACGTGATCAATGTTCCATCAATATCAAAAAATAAAAGTGCTGACATTAGAATCCCTTTCTTTTCTTCCTGTCTTGTTACACAGGCTCTCATTATCTATTCTTCGTACAGACTACATCTGCTTTAAGAGATTGACCATCTCGATCGCGCCAAGTGCACAATCGTATCCCTTATTGCCAGCCTTGGTTCCTGCACGCTCAATTGCCTGCTCGATATTCTCTGTTGTTACAATACCGAACATAACCGGAATTCCCGTCTGTAAGGAAACCTGCGCTACGCCCTTTGACACCTCATTACATACATAATCATAATGGCTGGTTGCACCACGGATCACCGTTCCAAGACAGATCACAGCATCATACTTTCCCGACTCTGCCATCTTCTTTGCTGCAACCGGAATCTCAAATGCACCCGGTACCCATGCCAATGTAATGTTATCTTCCGGGATATCATGACGGGTTAATCCATCCATTGCACCACCAATGAGCTTTGACACGATAAACTCGTTAAATCTTGCGGCAACAATACCGATCTTCATATCATTTGCAACTAATTTTCCTTCTAATGTGTTCATACTTCTAACTCCTTTTCTATGCATATATTTTATATCATTTTCTGTAACTACTACTTCTATTGTGACATCATTTCTTCTATATTGACCCGCATGTTTACTTATAATTCAGCAAGTGTCCCATCTTATCCTGCTTCGTCTTCAGATAAAATGCATCATACTTGCCCGGTTCCATAATGATCGGCACACGTTCTACAATGCTTAATCCATATCCCTCTAATCCATATACCTTCAATGGATTGTTTGTCATCAAACGAAGCTCCTTGATTCCAAGATCAACCAGAATCTGTGTTCCGATCGTATAATCTCTGGCATCCTCCGGGAAGCCTAATTCCAGATTCGCTTCTACGGTATCTAATCCCTGATCCTGTAACTGATATGCACGGATCTTATTGATCAGACCAATTCCTCTGCCTTCCTGACGAAGATATAATAATACACCACGACCTTCTTTGGCAATCATTTTCATTGCAGCATCATACTGCTGTCCACAGTCACATCTTGCCGAACCTAATGCATCACCGGTCAGACACTCAGAATGTACTCTGCAAAGTACCGGCTTACCGTCTGTAATGTCACCCTTAACAAGTGCCACATGATGTTCCCCATTTAGCTTATTCACATATCCATAGATCGTAAATTCTCCATAACGGGTTGGCATCTTTGCATGTGCCACACACTCGACAAATACTTCATGCTCTTTGCGGTACTGAATGAGGTCTGCAATTGTTCCGATCTTAAGATCATGCTTCTTGGCAAATGCGATCAGATCCTCTTTTCGTGCCATCATACCGTCTTCCTTCATGATCTCACAGCAAAGTCCAACCGGCTTAAGTCCTGCTAACTTCATAAAATCAACAGTGGCCTCGGTATGTCCTTGACGTTCTATGACACCACCCGGTCTTGCCTCTAACGGAAACATGTGTCCCGGTCTGCGGAAGTCCTCCGGCTTTGCATCCTCTTCTACAAACTTGCGGGCTGTAATTCCTCTCTCATATGCTGAGATACCGGTTGTTGTACTTACATGATCCACTGATACGGAAAATGCCGTACAATGATTATCTGTATTCGTAATACACATCTGCGGCAAGTTTAGTTTATCCGTATAACTTGCATCCATTGGCATACAGATCAGACCTCTTGCATAGCTTGCCATAAAGTTGACATTCTCTGTCGTGGCAAACTCTGCTGCACAGATCACATCTCCTTCATTTTCTCTGTTCTCATCATCTAAAATGACGATACATTTTCCAGCCTTCAGATCTTCGGCTAATTCTAATGTTGTATTCAATTCTGACATAATGATCTCCTTTCCATTCCGTCATCCTCTTATTATGCTCTATTGAATTCCTGCTCATCAGGCAAATCCATTCTTTGCTAAAAAATCCATGGATATTCCACTTTTTGTGGTTTCTTCTTCCACACAGGTTTCATAATGCATTAATTTATCAATATATTTCCCCACTATATCATTTTCGAGATTCACAATGTCTCCCGCTTTCTTTGATAACAATGTGGTATGTGCTGCAGTATGTGGAATCAAAGATACTTTGAAACATGTATCATCCACATAGGCAACGGTAAGCGATACACCATCAATGGCAATGGAACCTTTCTCGATAATATATCGCAACAGCTTGGCAGGCGTCTTAACTGTTACCCAGACCGCATTGTCTTCTTTCACAAAACTCTCAATCTGCCCAGTTCCATCAATATGCCCACTTACGATGTGACCGCCAAAGCGTCCATTTGCTGCCATGGCACGCTCCATATTCACTTTACTGCCTTTCGATAACGCTCCCAGTGAAGAACGCCGTATCGTTTCCGGCATCACATCTACGGTAAAAGTATTCGACGTCTTTTCTGTAACCGTCAGACAGACCCCATTTACCGCAATGGAATCTCCAATATGCATATCTTCAAAGATCAGATTGCCCTGCAATGTCATCTTTGCCGCTTTGGCTCCATGGCTGATTGACACGACAGTCCCCAATTCTTCTACAATACCTGTAAACATGTTCTCACTTCCTAACATAAAAAAGTCCTGAAGATTCATACTCCAGGACTTAACTTCTTATCATCATTCTATCGGACTTCCCAACTTCTATTATATGCGATTCTACAAAATTCACGCATTCATCTGTTCCATCCGCTCTTCTTCCATCCAGACTATACTGTCGGCACCGGAATCTCACCGGTTCCTGCCTTACGGCTCGCGGGCTTAGAAAGCAATGCTTTCCTTACCGCCGGTGGGGACTTGCACCCCGCCCTGAAGAATAATTCATTTGTCGGTGCTTATTATAACGCGTCATACTAAGATATGCAAGTGGGTATTTGCATTTTCCAATCATTTCCCATATATCTATTACAGGACATCATACGTTAAAAGGATATCTTCCCCAATCTTATCTGCGGTTAATAATCGGCATTTCATTCCGTCTGTTGCCAATTCTACCCCTTCTCCACCAACGGGTGTGTAAAGACCTGCTCCTCCAAATAATTTCGGTGCCACATACACCTCGATCCGCTTCACAATCCTTTCCTGCAACGCCGCATAATTAAGGGTAGAACCACCTTCTAATAAAATACCATCAATCTGTCGTTCACCTAGTTTCACCATAAGATTGAACAGATCCAATCTGCCAGCCTGCTCTGCCACAACCAAAACCTCAACTCCCTGTTCCTCTAATGCCTGTTTCTGTTCGTTCCAGAACCGCATATACTCGGCATGCGGTTCAACCGTTGCAACAATCGTTGGAACCTCTTTCGCCGTTGTTACCACCTGACTTGACAATGGAATCCGCAATTTGGAATCACAGATAATGCGGATTGGATTGCGTCCATCTGGAATCCGGCATGTAAGCATAGGATCATCATTTAATACGGTTCCAATGCCCACCATAATTCCCTTTAACGCATTTCTTGTCTGCTGCACTCTCGCTCTGGCTTCTTCCCCGGATATCCACTTGGAATGTCCGGTTCTCGTAGCGATCTTACCATCTAATGTCATCGCATATTTCATCAGTACATATGGTGTCTTTGTTTTAATATAGTGAAAGAAAACCGGATTCAATGCATCACATTCTTCTTTGAGAACTTTTGTCTCAACCTCTATCCCTGCATCCCGCAGTTGCCGGATTCCCTTTCCTGCCACAAGTGCATTCGGATCATTCGAACCCACATATACTTTACGGATACCATGTTCTATGATTGCCTGCGTACATGGGGGCTGTTTTCCATGATGGCAACAAGGCTCTAATGTCACATACATCTCTGCACCTTTTGCATCCTCTGCATTTTTCAAATTCCGAAACGCATTGCGTTCTGCGTGAAGATCTCCGTACTTTGCATGATATCCTTCGCTAATGATCTGACCGTCCTTCACAATGACCGCTCCCACTAATGGATTCGGATTCACTTTGCCAACTCCTAATTTTGCCAATTCAATTGCCCGACGCATATATTTCTCTTCCATTACGATCTGCTCCTTACTTCATTCACTCGCTGACATTTATATACCACTTTATACTGGCACAACTTATCACCTAACCCTGCCTGCTATCTTTTAGCATATATTCGCTCTTATCCTTTTGTCAAGACTATCCTTTACCGATATTGTAATCATTTCTACCATTTGCAATCCTAAAACTTCAGAATGGACAGGCAATTGAACAGCAAGCAAAATCCTTATGCTTTATATTACTCTTTAGAAAGATATCCTTTTGATAAATATTTTTAATTCTACACGGAATATTCCTTGAATCCCATGCACAAATACGATAAAATAGAATTAATTGTGAGAAGATATAACACGATTGATTTTTATTTGGGAGGTTAAGATATGAGATTAGTAACACGTTCTGATTTTGACGGACTTGCCTGCGGAACACTATTATTAGAAGCAGGTGTAATCGATTCCTGGACATTTGCACATCCAAAGGATTTACAGGATGGTTTGATTCCAATTGACGAGAATGACTGTCTTGCCAATGTGCCTTTCGTAGAGGGCTGCGGACTTTGGTTTGATCATCATTCCAGCGAACATGAACGTCAGCAATTGGAAGGAAAGTATAAGGGAGAAAGCCGCATTACTCCTTCCTGTGCCAGAATCATTTATGAATATTACGGCGGGGAAGAACGCTTCTCTCATTTTGATGAGATGATGGCTGCCGTTGACAAAGTAGATTCCGGTAATCTGACGATTGATGAAGTGCAGAACCCAACCGGATGGATCTTGATCGGTTTCTTAATGGATCCTCGTACCGGTCTTGGCAGATGGCGTAACTTTACAATACCAAACTACCGCCTGATGGAAGAATTAATGCAGGCTTGTCGTACTATGAATACAGAAGAGATTCTCAATCTTCCAGATGTCAAGGAACGAATTGAAGTCTACTTTGAACAGACCGAGAAATTCAAAGAGATGGTTAAGGCTCACACACGTGTTGAGAAAGATGTTATCATCTCTGACCTTCGTGGTGTAGATCCAATCTATTCCGGCAACCGTTTCATGATCTACAGCATGTATCCGGAACAGAATATTTCTGCCTGGATCGTCAATGGTAAAGGCGGCAAAGGATGTTCTGCCGCTGTTGGCTACAGTATCCTGAACCGTACCTCTAACGTAGATGTTGGAAGCCTTATGTTAAAGTATGGCGGTGGCGGTCACAAAGCTGTCGGTACGTGCCAGTTCACAGATGAGAATATGGATACCGAGCTTCCGAAGATGTTAGACGAGCTTATCAACGGCGTACACTAAATACACACTTACCCTTGCACAGCGTAAGTGAGGACGGACGCGCGAAACATTCAGGTTACGAATCGGTTGTTTGGGATATAACATATCATAGCAGGCACGCTCTCGCTACTCATCACTCGCAGCGGTACTAGGCTCGAAAACACCTCGCCGAGTACCGGCGCTTATGATAAATGTTATATCCTTGCAACCGATATTTACGTTATTATGTTTCGCGCTGTTCCTATCAAAATCTACTACGCTGTGTTTATCGCCCACCCCGAAGCCGTTCCCTCGTTGGCGCAGGTAATTTGCGTAATGGCAAGTTATAGGAGATAAAGAATAATTTGGTACATTTTGTGCATGGTGAAAGCAGGCTTATTAACGGTTCTATTCCTTGTTCCTGTGAATTGACAATTTCATGCTATATATATGAAAACCGGACATGGATGGATATACACGCTAATTACAAGTGTACATAATTCATGTCCGTTTTTTGTTTTCTCGTATATCCGGTAATATATATTCCTCTGTCATGATATGTAGTCAGATTATCAATTTTTACCACAATTAAAGTTCCGGAGCCTATTAACACCGGACGGCTTCGGGGTGGCGATAAGCACAGCTGTAATGAGATTGCACGATAAACAGCGCATGTTCAAAAAAGTAAATCCCGGTAGGGACGGTCTGTCATGTTTGCAAGCAGGTACGTGGAGCACGCCAGCACTTTGCGACGTAATAATAAGCAGAACGAACAAAACGGATATGGATTAAGAATGCAT
>CACWQE010000046.1 GCA_902762905.1 uncultured Lachnospiraceae bacterium
AACAGCGCGAAACATAATAACGTAAATATCGGTTGCAAGGATATAACATTTATCATAAGCAGGTACTTCAGAACCGCCGGTACTTGGCGAGGTGTTTTCAAGCCTAGTACCGCTGCGAGTGATGAGTAGCGAGAGCGTGCCTGCTATGATATGTTATATCCCAAACAACCGATTCGTAACCTGAATGTTTAGCGCGTCCGTTCCCTTACGCTGTGCAAGGGTAATATATCTTATGATAATGCTGCTGTAATGATCGCCATAGAATATACTTCCGTCGCTGTACATCCACGGGAAAGATCATTAATTGGTGAATTAAGTCCTAACAGGATTGGTCCATATGCTTCAAAATTACCCATTCTCTGTGCAATCTTGTATCCAATATTACCTGCATTAATATCTGGGAAAATAAAGGTATTCGCATGTCCACCTACTTCTGATCCAGGACATTTCTTCTTAGATACCTTTGGAGAAACTGCCGCATCAAACTGCATCTCTCCGTCAATCGGAATATCTGGATTTCTTTCCTTTGTCTTACGAGCTGCATTCCGCATCTTATCTACATCTTCACCATGACCAGAACCATATGTAGAATAACTTAAAAATGCTACCTTAGGATCTACTCCGAATACTTTAGCACAACGAATAGTCTCTTCTGCAATCTCCACTAATTCATCTTCATTCGGACGAATATTAATACCACAATCACCCATTGCCAGTACTTCATTATCACCGGTTGCAGAAGGTCTTACCAATATGAAGCAGGACGATACCAAAGTATTCCCTGGTTTTGTCTTAATCAACTGTAACGCCGGACGAACTGTATCTGCTGTAGAATATGTAGCTCCTCCCAATAACGAATCTGCATATCCCATCTTCACAAGCATAGTTCCAAAATAATTATTCTGCTCTAAGTACTTTCTTGCCTGTTCTGGCGTAACTCCCTTACTCTTACGAATCTCGCAAAACTCTGCAATCATCTTATCCATATCCGGGAAATTCTTCGGATCAATGATCTCTGATCCACGAATATTAAATCCGCTGTCTTCTGCCACTTCATAGATCTCATTCGGATCACCGATGAGAATCGGATGCAGGAAATTACTTGCTAATAACCGGGAAGAAGCTTCCAAAATACGTGGATCGTTGCCTTCTGTTAATACAATCTTCTTCGGATTCTTCTTCAAAATATCAATCAACTGACCAAAACCAAACATTTTTCTTCTCCTTTTCTTATTCTTGTATACAATCTTATTTTATTATATCTGGTTTCCACAATTTCACAAGAGATTTTTCACAAAAAATATTCCATTTTCTGCACTTTTTTCAATACAATAACTTAGAAAAAATGATTCCTTGAATCTTTAAAAATAAATATCATTTTTCAATCAAATCTGATATGATTCATATACTATATTCATAATCACATGCCCGAATCAGAAACCACGTTGTTTCAGATCTGCGACCAATCCTACAAAGAATTCTCTCACATCAAATCCTTTAAAGTTCTCACGATTCAGGTCAATCATATCTCCATGTGAAATTCCTCGTCTTCCTTTCACTGTAAGAAACTCAAACTTCTCTCCCCACGGGAAAGAATCCTCTCCTACCAGACCATCATTTGCCCCATCAAATAATTTCACTAATTGATAAGAAAAATTCAGCGGAAATCTTCCTCCTGATGCTACATTCAACTTCGAACCCACACTTTGATAATATACACCTGGTACATCCGCAATCTTTTCATTGAATGTTTTACATGCTTGTGCAGTAAGATCTCCAACTGCCTCTAAGAAATCAGGATCTGGATCACCTAATTTCTTTAATGTTGTATTATAAGTATCTGCAATCAGATTCTTCTGTGTTTCTGGAATCTTCGATAGCAGGTAGTCCGCAAACTCACACCCTCTGTGTGGTGTATTAATTGTAGTCAATGACGCAACATGTTCCGCCACTCCCGGAAGCGTCAATGCATAACGACTGTCCAGTCCTCCCTTGGAATGTGCAATAATATTCACCTTATCGCATCCTGTCCGATCTACAATCTCCTGAATCTTATGTGCAAGTTCCCCTCCGCAATCTGCCACCGACGCTGCCGACTGCTGTTGCCCGTAATACACAGTAGCTCCATTGTCCTCTAACTGCTTAGGAATTCTTCCCCAATAGTTCATATATCGAAAATCCCGGAAAAAGACTCCATGCACCAATAGAATCGGATACTTTGTCTGGCAGATTCTTTGAGCCTGCCGTGCTTTATTAAGCTGTATTTTCTCATTTTCCACTACAACTTCTGCACTTACCACCCGAATGATTCTACCAAGCATAATAAGGTGTGCAATCGGAATCCAACCACATATAATCCCCAACACACGCCAACGGATTCCTAATTGTTCTGATGTTATGTAAACTCTTATAATACCATTCCAGAAGATAATTGCTTCCACCACTATTGTTGTAATTATATTCCAGATCCATATCGTATGATTGTCGGCAAATGAAGTCATACCACATTTTCCAAACATCCCCATGACGGAAACAACAATATCCAACAATAACGTAATTGCAAACAATTTCAATAATTCACAACCAGAATTACAAATTGCCAGCCTTTTCGATAACAAACTGCTGCTTTTCAACGATGGTCGGATATTACACATAATAAATCCAATCACACCAAACACAATCAGCACCCAAAAACCGGTCATATGCATGATGATCGGTAAATTGGCTGCGATCACCAATACCATTACATATAATAATCTTACTATCATTCACCGCTCCCCTACTCGTCTTCCTCTACACTTCATAATCCATACAAGTACGGACTGCTGTAAATGGTCTCACATAGGTGTCTGCAACCGCAACATGTTCTGGATGAACCGCATAGCCTTTCAAAGCAGCTTCATCTTCTAATGTACTGTCTAACATTACATCTGCATTAGAGAATTCCAAGCCATCAATCACAATCTGCATACTAATAAGCCCTGGCACCTTACCGACCAATGCTTCAAGATGTGCTTTCATGTTATTCTTAATCTGCTCTTTCTCCTCTCCCTTTAATTCCTCTTTTAATTGCCATAATATAATATGCTTTACCACGTTTTATTCCTCCTTCGTATCATTTTATGATGTTGGGATCATCCATTTACTTTTGACCCTTGCATCATTTTATTATACACACATTCACATACGACACGCAACTCTTCCTGACGATAAACTTTTTTAAAAAATGAAAAAGTTCACAAAACGAAAACAGGATGAACATACTTTGTTCACAACTTTTCTCTATACTATGTACTTGTAAGAGCTTTTCATATAGTACAAGAATTTGTACTGAAATCCTCTCCCCCTCATTAGTTGAAGGTCCGGTACCCACCGGGCCTTCTTTTATATTCCTTCAAAAACAAAATCCCCATATCTACATACTAATGTAGATACAGGGATCTCATCTCTATTCACTATGCCGTTACACGTTTCAGGAAATTCTGCAATCTTGGACTCTTCGGTGCTCCAAAGATCTCCTCTGGAGCCCCCTCTTCCTTAATTCCTTTTTCATCCAAGAACATAACCCGGTTAGCAACCTCTTTCGCAAATCCCATCTCATGGGTAACCACTACCATTGTCATGCCCTCTTTTGCAAGTTCCTTCATCAATTCCAATACTTCACCAACCATCTCAGGGTCTAATGCAGAGGTTGGTTCATCAAACAATATCACTTCTGGATTCATTGCCAGTGAACGAATAATGGCGATACGTTGCTTTTGTCCACCGGATAATGTGTCCGGATATGCATCCGCCTTGTCAGAAAGTCCAACGCGTTCCAACAGTTCATCCGCTTTCTTCTCTGCTTCCTGCTTGCTCATCAGCTTTGTCTTCACAGGCGCTAACGTAATATTTTCTTTAATAGTCAGATTCGGGAACAGGTTAAAATGCTGAAATACCATTCCCACTTTCTGACGCATCTTATTAATATCTACCTTCTTATCCGTCAGATCCTGTCCGTCTAACAAAACAGAACCACTATCCGGCTTCTCTAACAGATTGAGAGTTCGGATAAAAGTTGACTTACCACAACCCGAAGGTCCAATGATCGCAATAATATCACCCTTATTGACCACGGTATTAATATCTTCTAGAACTATATTGTCACCATACGACTTTGTCATATGATCTACCTTAATAATTACATCCTTATCGCTCATTCTTCTTCAGGCTCCTTTCTAATTTACTTACTCCTGCTGACAGGATCATGACAATAACAAGATAAATACATGCTACTGTGATCAATGGGAAAAATGCTTCATAAGTAATACCACGAATAATATTTCCTCCCATTGTTAAGTCCTGAAGTCCAATATAACCACTGATTGCTGTCTCCTTGATCAGCACAATGAACTCATTGCCAAGTGCCGGTAAGGTATTCTTGATTGCCTGTGGAAGAATAATATACCGCATCGTCTGCCCATGCGTCAGACCTAAACTTCTTGCACCTTCAAACTGACCGATATCAAGTGCCATAATTCCACCTCGCAAGATCTCCGCTACATAAGCACCGGAATTGATACCAAACGCCAATACCGCTACAAAGATCTTGCTGACATTTGCTGATGCAAATACCACATAATAGATGATCAACAATTGAATCATGGTTGGCGTACCACGAATGATCGTAAGGTATACCTTGCAAAGCCAGTTGAGTATCTTAAGACTTCCCATCTTATCATGTGTCGTACGGACTAAGGCAATCAGGAATCCAATCACCAAACCAAGTAATACCGCAAACACAGAAATCACCAATGTATTACGAAGACCCTTCACAATATATTCATACCGGTTCTCCTCCACAAAGTTCTGATAGAAACTGTCCTTGATAGAAAGTAATGGATTATGATTACCATTCCGAACAATAATTACCTGCTTAGCGGTTGTATACGTATCTGTAAAATCAATATTCTTAAGACGATCCTCTGTTACTGTCATTCCTGCAACACCGATATCTGCCTTTCCCGCCTGTACCGCTGTAATAATAGAATCGAACTCCATATCCTGAATCTCTAACTTCATATTGAGCTTATCTGCAACGGCTGTTGCCATATCTGCATCAATACCGGTAATCTTATTATCTTTATAATATTCATATGGTGGAAATGCCGCATTCGTTGCCATAACCAATGTTCCGTTCTCATAGGTGAGACCGTCTGGACTCTGATAATGGAATCCCTCATCATTATCGTTGATGTAATTATCTATGATCTTCTGTAACGTGCCATCTTCTTTGAGTTCACGCAATGCCTGATTAATATTATCTCTTAACTCCGGCTTATCCTTGGATACACAGATTGCATAATCTTCAATCGTAAACTCTTCATCTAATATACTTAAGTCACTATTCTTCTTAATAAATGCTTTTGCTGGTTCTTCATCAATTACAACACAATCAATCTTGCCGTTCTTCAAAGAAGATACTGCATCATTTCCCTTATTGTAACGTTCTACGACTGTTCCGGCATCGTCCCCTTCATAATCAGAAACATAGATATCTCCTGTCGTTCCAATCTGTACACCGATTCGCTTGCCCTCTAGATCATCAATTGATGAAATATCTGACGGAGCCGCCTGTTTGCCACATCCGGCTAATAACAGACAACACATGGCAAGCAAAATTATCTTTGCCTTTTTCATATTTTTCTTATTCCCTTCTATAAATATATTTGTATCTTAGCGTATGTGATTTATTGATATTTGTCAAGTAGTTGCCAGGGCTGTAAGATGCACACCGCTTGTTGAAACAACCGCCACCGGAGTACCTGCATTATCTGTGATAGATATCTCATAGAAGCAATTTCTTCTTCCATCTTTCAAAATCCTGCTTTCTCCATATAGAACATCTCCCTTTGGAGCTCCCAAAAAACTGATCTGGCTCACTGTTGTCACTGTTACCTTATCTTTAGTATTTGTTGCAACTGCAAATACAAAATCTGCCAGGGTAAAAATAGCACCACCCATTACATGTCCGGTTGCATTCACATGCCTTTCCTCAATCTTCATGCTGCATTTCGCATATCCTTCATCTACAGCCTCAATCTCAATACCAGACGTCACCATGGCAAATCGGTCTGCTATAAAATAGTCTTTCGCCTCTTGCAAACTGCGCATCTTGTATTCCTCCTTTGTTATATACTCATAATAATCTCGCGTGCTACCTGTTCCTCAATCGGTGTTGCAAATACACCCGGTTCGAATTCTACGATATCACCGATTCCCTTCTGGATAACAAAACGTAACTTGCCATCCCGTACCTTCTTGTCCGTATATAGTTTCTTAACTAATGCATCCCGGTCAATATATTCCGGTATACGAATAGGAAGCTCCGCTTTGTCTAATAAAGCAATGACTGCGTCCCGTTCCTGTTCTGTTACATATCCCAGTCGATATGCAAGCTTTGCCTCCGCAACCATTCCAATTGATACTGCTTCACCATGCAACAACTGATAGTCACTTACCGTTTCGATTGCACGTCCCACCGTATGTCCAAGATTTAACACTTCCCGTAGTCCACTTTCTCTCTCGTCCTTCATAACGACATGGTATTTGATCTTACAGTTTTCTTCTGCGATATGCTCGCAAGCTTCCTTCTGCAAAGAAAGAATCTCCTCCATATGCTCATCCAGATAATAAAAGAACTCTTTGCTTCCAAGACACGCGTGTTTGATCGTCTCTGCCAGTCCACTGATGACTTCTCTCTTAGGCAGCGTCTTCCAGGTTGCAATATCTAAATATACTTTCTCTGGCTGATTAAACATACCAATAAGATTGGTCGCCAACGGAGTATCTACTGCTGTCTTACCGCCTACCGATGCATCTGCTGCAGCAAGCAAGGTAGTTGCATAATTAATAAACGGCACGCCCCGGCCATACGTTCCTGCAACAAACCCAGCTAAATCTGTTACCACACCACCACCAACTGCGATCACGCAACAATCTCTTCGATACTGCTTTTCTAACATCGCATCCTCGATCATTTCCTTTGTCTGTCTTGTCTTGCTTTTCTCACCTGCTTCAAAGACAAACAGATCTGCCTGATATCCTGCATCCTGCAATCTATGTAAGATTGGTTCTCCATATAGATCTTTCACATTGCTATCTGTTATAACGGCAAATTTATGAATCTTACCAACCAATCCATCCTGCAAATCTGCAATCAGCTTATCTTCTAATGCAAATCCAACTTCTATTTCATAGCTGTCATCCACAACTTTTTTCAGTTCTACTTGAAATGTACCCATTCTATTCCTCCTCTTTCGTATTTGTCAAACCGACGCTACAATTCTACCATTAAATAAGAAGAGACACAAGAACATATTACCGCTGGTACGCCTCTCTCATCTTCTTTAATATTTTTTTCTCCAACCGGCTTACCTGTACCTGAGATATTCCGACTTCCTTTGCAATCTCTGTCTGTGTCTTATTCTCATAATAGCGCATTCGGATGATCGTACGTTCTGTATCCTCCAATCCATCCACTAACTCTTCTAATACAATATGATTCAGCAGTTCTTCACTTTCATCCTCCTGATCTGCTATTTTGTCGATCAGATATATGGCATTCCCATCATTTTGATAAATGGTCTTATGGATAGACTCCACTTCTACATTTGCCTCTAATGATGCTACAATCTCTTCTTCATCCATCTGGAGGATATCCGCCAATTCTTCCAGTTTCGGTTCCTGTCCGGTACGATGCACAATCTCCTCCCTTGCCCGTTTCACTTTATAAGCTGTCTCCTTCAAAGTACGACTTACCTTGATCATACCATCATCCCTGAGAAAACGCTTAATCTCTCCACTAATCATCGGAACTGCATAAGTCGAGAATTTCACATCATAGGATAAGTCAAATTTGTCAATACATTTCATCAGACCAATACATCCGATCTGATAAAGATCTTCTATCTCATGTCCTCTTCCCATAAATCTTCTTGCAACTGCCCATACAAGTCCTAGGTTTTCTGTTACAATTTGTTCTTTTGCGTCCTGGTCTCCCTCTTTTGCAAGTCTTAACAACTCCAAAGTTCTATCCATGACGCCTCCATCAATTATTCTCTTCTAATGAACTGCCTTCCTCCTGCCGGATCACCTTACGCATTGTTACTGTGGTTCCTTTCCCTACCTCGGACTCCACAAACAGCTCGTCCATAAATGCTTCCATAAATGCAAAGCCCATACCAGACCGTTCTAATTCTGGTTTGGAAGTATACATTGGTTCCATTGCCTTTTCGATATTATCAATTCCCATCCCATAATCCGTCACAATAACCGTTACTGTATCTTCTACAATATGTGTTTCAATCCGAATTCTTCCATCCTTATTCTCATACGCATGAATAATCGAATTTGTAACAGCCTCCGAAACCGCTGTCTTAATATCGGCAATCTCTTCTAAAGTTGGATTCAGCCTTGCCACAAAAGCGGCAACTACTACTCTTGCAAAACTTTCATTCTTTGATACACTGTCAAATTCCACCACCATCTGATTATTAAAATGTTCCATATCCTTTTCCCCTTTTCTATATTTTAACCACAGTTAATTTTCATTGACTTTATTTTTTTCCTGTCTATTCTGAATATCCTGCAATGCCGCTTCTATATTCCCTGCCTGTATTGCCACGCGATACAAACCCGATATTTCCAATATTCGTGCAATCTTATTCTGCACACCAACGATATATACATTACCGTTGAGATAACGCACTTCCCGATATCTTCCCATCACAAGTCCGATTCCCGAACTATCCATGAACAAAGTTTGTTGATAATCAAATATCACATTGCGTATTCGTTTTTGCAAAAATAACTCCTCTGTATCTTCTTTGATCAATCCTGCTGTGTGATGATCCAATTCTTCCGGTAGTCGTACCACCAGTGTTTCTCCTATCACTTCACATAATCGGCTTTTTGTCTTCATATTCTTCTTCCTTTCTTTAACAGAACATATTTTTCTATAAAGCAAAAGAGCAATCTGTTCATTAAACAGATTGCTCTCTTTCGTACTTTGTTTCATATGAATTTTATCTGCGGTTAAATTATATCTACTCAGAAAGATAACTCTTGATCTCATCAAGATGATCGCTTTCCGGATAGTTATCCTTAAGACTAATAAATGCGGACTTTGCATTCTCTTCATCCTGATTGCCTAAGTATGCCTTACCTAAATAATAATAAGCCTCTTCCCCTTCCTGAATCTGAAGGGCAACATTGCACAGATCAATTGCTTTCTGGTAATCATTCCCACTAATTGCAGTAGCAGCCTCGGAACACAACGTCTCATATGTCGTATTCGGGATATTCTTCTTAATGATCTGAAATGCTTCTTTCGAATCCTTCTGGGAGTTCTTTTCTTTCTTCTTCTCTTCTTCCTGTGCCTGTATCTGCTTATTCAAGTCTTCTACCTGACCTTCAAGATCCGATATTGTCACATTCTTCTTCGAAACTTCTTCACTATAAGCAAGTTCCTGTTGCCGGTTTTTCTGATTGGCACTATTTAACTTTGTTGGGAGAACTAACAGCCAAAAAACAAGCACTCCAAGAACCAACCCAACGGCAACATAAACCAGATTGAACTTACTATGATTAATCTCCTGATAAGATCCCACTGTCAGATCCGGATTATCAATATTCTCAAGTCCTTTCTCAACAAATGTCTCAAGATCCGACTTATATTGATCCTCATCTGAATACGCAGAATCCACATCAATCCGGTGACTGCTCTCCTTCATTCCAATAATATCCTTCGGTGCAACCCCCATCTCTGACAGATACTTGACCGCTAACGTATTATTCTTATCGATTCGCAGAACCCGCTTCAACGCCTTTTTTGCCCTATCCGGATTGCCATTATCTAAATATAATAATGCCAACAACAGGTATCCTTTCACAAAATGAGGATAATTCGATAAGATTCGCTTTAATTGAATAAATGCCAGATCTTTCGTCCCCTGCTTCGCATGGGCTAAAGCCTGATTAAATTGTTTGGCAAGCTGATTCGCTTCTTCTAACTTAAGCGGATCTGACTGTACTTCCTTAATGTACCACTCTGCCATATTATTCTCTGGAAGATAATTACTACTGATTACCCACTGTGTTAATCCTAACACCGTCTCACCCATCTCATAATAGATGAGTCCTAATAGATTCCTTGCGTTGATATTCTGCTTGTTATACTTCAACGCCAAATTCAATGCATCAATTGCACCGGTAAGATCTCTGACACTCGCTCTGTCTAAACCTAAATTATAGTAATAGTTTGATGTATTATAGGCCTTTGCCAACAGCTTATAGTTCATGCCGCACTGGCTGCAGTGTCCGTTCTCTAATACAGGTGCTCCACAATTCAAACACTCCATATTATTCACCGCCTATTTCGTCTTCTTACTATTAACCTGTTGTAACATTTCCTCTAATACATCTGTAATATCTTTCACGTCGTTCTTATATATTGCATCCTCTGCCTGAGATACTTCAAGGCAAGGCTTAAACTTTCTAACCTCTTCATCAAAATTGATCATAATCTATACTCCTAAACTGAGCAGATTACCTACCAGATATAAAGAGCCTACACAAAATAAATACTGATCCTTAACATGGTTCTTCGCATACTCGAACCCATCTCTTATATCATCAAATGAAGTAATCTTACTCTTCGAAAACTGTCCAAATGTTCTTCTTACTGTCTCAATCTGTGCTGAACGACTTCCTTCATATCGGACGATTATAACTTCGTCAAATGTAATCTCTGAAAGTCTCCGAATCATTGTCTCGTAATCTTTGTCTTTCGAGACAGCAAATAATAAAATCTTATGTTCTGTCGGAAACATAACTTCCAACGTATGACAAAATGCTTCTATTGCTTCTTCATTATGTGCTCCGTCCACATATATGTGGGAGCCAATGCACTGCATTCTGCCTTTCCAGACCATATGAAGTAATCCGGTCTGAATGTTATCTATATGTTTATCAATTAACTGACAGAATGATTCATCTTCAAAATCTTCTTCTGTCATTCCATTCTTCTGTATCAATAACTGTTCATAAGCCTCTATCGCAAGAACTGCATTCTCTACCTGATAAAGAGCTGTCTTACGAATATTCAACTCACAGTATCTATAATAACCACTCTCAAACGAAAAATCAATGGTTTTTTCACTTATTTTTGATATTTTATACTGCGATTTTTCGACAAGACGCAAAGGAGCACCTACCTTGTCCGCCTGACAAACGATAACTTGCGTTGCTGTATCTTTACGGTCAAAAAATAGTGCAGGTACATTCTTTTTCATGATACCCGCTTTTTCAAATGCAATCTGATCTAATGTATTTCCAAGATATTGCATATGATCCATTCCAACTGATGTAATGATTGTAAGTGCTGGTTGCACCACATTCGTTGCATCTAATCGTCCACCCATTCCGGTCTCAAAGATTGCATAATCCACCTGTTGCTTTCGAAAATACACTGCTGCCATTAAAAAAACAAATTCAAAAAAAGATGGGTGCGCAATACCATCCTGTTTAGCCTGTTCTACTGCATGCATCACTTCTCCAAACACTTCTGTCCATTCATTATCTGAAATGGTCTTTTCATCAATCTGCATCCGCTCATTGATCTTTATTAAATGTGGTGAAGTAAACATCCCAACCCGGTATCCCGTTGCCTGCAGCATAGATGATAAAAACGCACAAGTAGAGCCTTTTCCATTGGTTCCGGCGATATGAATTACCGGATAGCTTCGTTCCGGATGTCCTAAACGCTCCAATATCTGATTCAAACAATCGGTTCCTAATTTGTCTGCAAACAACGGAATCGACAATACATATTCTACGCTCTCTTTATAGTTCATTTTTGTCACCATTTCTTTCTGTTCTATATCAACATAAGATTAGCCGCATTTTAACTGCGGCTAATTTTCATTCTGATTAATTATTCTAACGATTGTCTACTTTCTCCGGGTATAGATCGTGATTTGCCAAACGGTTCCATGCAACTTCTTCCCATTTCGTCCCCGGTTTTCCATAGTTACAATATGGATCAATAGAGATACCTCCTCTTGGAGTAAACTTTCCCCAAACCTCAATATACTTCGGATCCATCAGGCGAATCAGATCTTCCATAATGATATTCATACAGTCCTCATGGAAGTCTCCGTGATTACGAAAGCTGAATAAATATAGTTTCAAAGACTTAGATTCTACCATGATCTTTCCCGGTACATAAGAGATATAGATGGTTGCAAAATCCGGCTGTCCGGTAATCGGACACAGAGAGGTAAACTCCGGACAATTGAACTTAACAAAATAATCGTGATCCGGGTGTTTGTTCACAAATGTCTCTAACACTTCCGGTGCATAATCCTGCGGATATTTTGTCCCCTGATTTCCCAATAGCGTTACGCCTTCCATCTCTTCTTTATTTCTTCCTGTCATTCTCTTTACTTCCTTACTTGAAATATTCTTACAAGCACTAATCATAATTCATTTTCCGTTATTTTGCAACGGCTATGCACTCTCTTTTATGATATTTTTCCAGCCTCATAACAAAACTTTCCACTTTGCATTAAAAAGCAGCAATCTCTTTGCCTAATGCAAAGGAATATAAGTATGTTTCTTTCACATTCTTACCTGTCAATTGCTCTAATGTATCCTTGTAATACTGCATCTGTGTCCGATATCTTTTAATAAGCTCTTCTTCCTGACCATCCTTGATGTGATCCGTCTTATAATCTACTAATACCAGATCGTCCCCTTCTGCAAAGTAAGCATCCACAATTCCCTGTACCACAATGCTGTCATCCTGTGAAGTCTCTCCCACTAATCTGCTTGCCGGGACACCTACCACAAACTGTTTTTCTTTGTATAGCTTTGCTTCTCTCGCCGCCTGCCGCATACGGATTCCAAGCTTTGACGCAGCAAAGGTTACAAATTTATCTGCGGTTAAAAACCCTCTTGTCTCCTCTGGCAATCTTCCTTCTGACCACATTTTTTTCAAGAAGCTGGTAACAGAATCCACATCTTCCAAATTAGCATGGTCAAACAATTCCATCGCCTTATGCACCCAGGTACCACGCGCCGCCGCATTCATCTTTTCCTCTCCTGCAAGGAATCTTGGAACCGGGAAGGTATCTCTATGATAAGATATCTGCTCAACCACATCAGATGGTTCATTCTCTGTCTCATAGATTCGTTTAATCTCTGTGACGGACAGCTTGGATTTCTGCTGTGCTAACCTCTCATTTGCATATGTCCACGAAAGTCGTCCCTGCAACTCTTCTTCGTGTGCTGCCTTTTCGCAAAGCCAGTCTTTGAGCCGTTGTCTCCGGTCTGTCTGCTGTTCCATATTCGATTGCAGATGCATCACTGTTAATTTCTTAAAATCATATGTCTCTACCGCCAAACGAATATCCGGCGTTGTTACTTCATGCTCTAGCACATACTCTGCTGAGATAATCTGCTCTCCCTTCTTATCCAGCCGTTTCGGCACTTCTTTCATCGCTGCATGAAATACCTTGTTCCGCAAAAGTGCCGCAACGATCAGGTCTAAATAGTTCCTTGCACTATGAACATTGCTGTATCCTAACTGAATCTTTTCATCCGCAAGAACCATCTCATGCTTATGAACCAGCGCCGGAATATCCCTGGTCACACCCGTTATGATCAATTTCTCTTTTGCACGGGTCAGTCCAACATATAATAATCGTAACTCTTCGGCAATACTCTGTGTCAGCATCAAAGCCGCAAAGGCTTTTCGTTTGAAAGTATCATTGCCACATCGTTCCACCGGATCAATGTACTTCGCACCAATATAATAATCCGAATGGATGATAAGTGGCGTCTTTGTATCCATCAGGTTGAAGTTCTTTCCGGTTCCTGCTAAAAATACAACTGGAAACTCCAAACCTTTACTCTTATGAATACTCATAATACGCACTGCATTCTCTGTACTTTCCACAGAAGGATCTCCACCTAAAGATACTGCCTTCTGTTGCAAACGATTAACATACTGTAAGAAATCAAACAAAGACTGAAAAGCTCCGTCCTCAAATGATTTTGTCTCGCTAAGAAGCAGTTTCAGATTCCTTATCCGGAATGTTCCTTCCGGCATTGCCTGTGCATAATAGTAAAATCCCGTATCAAAATACAGGAACCGCAATAATTGTCCGATTCCCATATAACTCTTCTTTTCCATACAGTCCTCTAACAATTGCACAATATGTCCACACTTAACACATAGAGAATCATATATCTCTTTGTCTATTTTGGAAAGATATCCTGCTATCCGCTCCCGTTCATCCGACGCAAGCACCCGGACTGCCTGATAGATATAGACCTGTTTCTTACTCCGTTTATCACGCTTCTCTAATTGTGAATTATCCCCGGTTTCCTCACCGTCTTCTTTTGCCTTTTCCTCATGCTCTAACAGATGCTTCACTAACGCCAATACCGCTAATTCATTACTATTACATCCACCGTAATAGCCACGAAGAACCGCTGTCATCTCCACATCATTGAATGGATTATCTATTACACGAAGCATACTCAATACCATGCGGATTTCAACTGTATCAAAATATCCGTTCTCATTCTGTATGCGCACTGGAATATTATAATTCATCAGTACTTCCTGAAAGATCTGGCTAAATGCCGATGGTGTGCGGAATAGAAT
The DNA here is from genome assembly GCA_902762905.1 of uncultured Lachnospiraceae bacterium. Lineage (GTDB taxonomy): Bacteria > Bacillota > Clostridia > Lachnospirales > Lachnospiraceae > CAG-590. The sequence continues at coordinate 14,714 of CACWQE010000046.1, forward strand.
TACCATATCCTTATAGTCCACATTTTGTAACGTCTGACCATCCCCGGCAACAATCTGATATGGATGTTCTCCCATCATACGCTGAATTCTCTTTGCAATCATGGTAGCTTCTAATTCGATCTTACCGATATCCTCCAAGTTCTCATCCAGATTCTCTTCCTTCTGTGCCGTCATTTCCTCATCTGAATTCTGTACGAATTCAAAATCCTTACTCTCTCCGAGCAGTAATTCCACCTCGTCATCTGGCACTTGTGCAAACTCTCTGCCCGGAACCAATGCCTCATCTTCCGTATACTCAATACCCCCTAATTCCTGACCCATGATCTGGTAGAAGATATAGTTAATTGTCTCTAAAACATTGGCACGGCTACGGAAATTATTCTTCAACAGCAGCTTTCTGCAAGATTGACCTTCTTCTATGGAATATGAATGATACTTCTCCATAAAAAGATCCGGTCGTGCCATACGAAAGCTATAGATACTCTGCTTGACATCCCCTACCATAAAGATATTATGCACTCCCTCTGGTATCCGGGACACGCATTGCAGAATTGCTTCCTGTAGATAATTACTGTCCTGATACTCATCAATTAAGATCTCACGGAACTGCTCAGACATCTCCCTTCCAACCGCACTTGGAACTGGTCTTTCCTCTTCGTCATACCCCTCACATAACACTTGCAAGGCAAAATGTTCCACATCGCTGAATTCCAGAATTCCCTTTGCAAGCTTTGCCTGTAAGAATTGCTGACGGAATAATTCTGCCGCATCTAATAATGCAGTAAGCATTTTCTCCTGATCCGCAAATTGTTCCAACACAATATCAAATGGCACTTCAAACAATCCAAAGATCGCATTGATCTCCTTTTTATACTCATCCCGGATTGACTTAATCCGGTCAGCCTTATCTATATCAAATACATCCCCCTTTTTTGCTCTTCCCATCGTAGCAAACTTCTGGCCCGACACATCCATAAACTGTGTATAGGTTCTCGCCGAGATCAAATCCTCCACTAAAACAACGTCCGCTAACAATGTCTTCTCCATATAGAGCGGTCCATCTATGCTTCTGGCAATATCAAGTGCCATCTGCACTTTTGCCCGGATTCCTCTTGCCGTCTGATGTAATTGTTCAAAATACTGTATCACAAACGGAATCTTAACAAAAACTTCCTCCGATTCTACATGAAGGCTTGCCTTTGCATTAGCAATCCACTGCTCCGGTCTAGGATAACTAGAACACACCGTATAGATCTTAAGAATATATTCCATGATCCGGTCGTCTGTCTTATCTGCGGAAAAGGCTTCTGAACACTGCACAAAGTCTGGATTCTGATAGCACATCTCCACAACCTGTTCTAGCGCTTCATCCTGTAACAACAAGATTTCTCCCGGCTCCCCGATACGGATGGCAGGATCTAGACCTAACACATGAAAATTCTCTTTCACAACCTGATAGCAAAAACTATCTATGGTTAAAATGTTGGCCTGGCTGATATAATTCAACTGTTTCATATAATGCTCATTTTCTGGCTCTTTTTGCAGCATATCCTCCAATGCCTTTGCAATCTTATCCTTCATCTGGGCTGCTGCTGCTTTCGTAAAAGTTACTACTAACAATTCGTCAATATCCATCGGATGCGCAGTATCTGCAATCATCTCAATAATTCGTTCCACAAGCACTGCCGTCTTACCAGAACCTGCCGCTGCCGATACTAACAAATTACAATCACGCGCATCAATAATCTTTCTCTGATCCTTCGTCCATTGCATGTTCATTCTCCTCCTTTCCTTCTAAGATCAATTGTTTTGCTTCTTTCCGTTCTAATTGTGGTGCAATCCGATATGCATTTCCTCCCAGTCCCGGTTCAAACCGGCAGACACTTCGGTAATCACAATAATTACATGGGGAATTAAGTTCTCCTTTTTCTGGATTCATTGCAATTTCTCCCACACTGATCCGATCCCCAATCTCCATCATCTTATTCCTTACAAAAACAGATATCTTCTCTAACTCCTCTGTGGATACCAGTGCTGTATTTCTCGAATCAAATCCTCCATCCTTTTTATACCGAACCGGCGTTACTGATCCGGTCCTCGCGTCCATCAGCTCTAAACACGTCTCATCTTCATTTACCAGACCAGTAAGACGATTACTTTCTATCCTCTTTTGTTCGATCAGACTATCTTCCATCTCCTCAATGATCGGATCATAGATATGATAGTAATACATTCCGGTTGGAATGATCTTCTTATCCGGATACTTGCGTTGTAGTAATTCAAGCATAACACTCATATATACTGTAAGCTGTAGCTGCTTACCTTCATACATCTTCACATAGTCAATATCTTTTGCGCCTGACTTATAGTCTAATACCTTTACATAGACAGCATCCTCTGTTTCTGTAATATCTACCCGGTCTATAAAGCCGGTCAGTTCCATCTGTACCCCATCGGATAGCTGCATCGTTGTATACGTCAGCTTATCCTCCGGTGAAAATTTCTCCTCAAAATAAGCAGGATGCATCTTGCCCTCTTCTAAATGCCGGCAAAGATGTCCTATACTTCGTTTGGCAATCCGAATCAGCACATCCAGCTGATGTCTACTACGGAAACTACTGTCAAAGATGGTTTCATTTTCTTCCATTGCCGCATTCCGCACAAGCGACTCTACTAATTCGTTTCTTTCCTGTTCTGAAATTTGACCAAGGTTAATTTCCCCTGTCTGTACCATCCGAAAGAAATCTTCCATCACAGCATGTAAAATAGTTCCTATATTATTAGATTCCATCTGGTATTCATCTCTTTTTGCAATCTTGATACCATATTGCAGGAAAAAGCGATATGCACATCCCACATATGTCTCTAATCGTGACACGCTGTGAACCATATGGACACCATATAACTGTCTTGCGATTGACCGGTCAAGCACAGTCTCCCGATTCTCGTATAGATAGCCATCCAGCATTTTTCTTGTTCGACGCTCCTGCGTCTTCAACATCATCTGATATACTGATGCATCCTGCTGTACCTCTGATTCCAATTGCCCGGCAAATACTTTGGTCAGCTCCTCTTTAGTTGATGGTAGCATATTCTTAATCCAGTCTGTTGCAGATTCCACCACTAATTGCGGATACATCTGAAGAATTCTCTTCATAAAATAGGATGGGCGCAGTTCTGCCCCCTTCTCATCTGTCTTACGGTAGGATAGGATCAGCCGTTCGCTTGCCTGTGTCAGTTGCAGATATATATAGAATTGTTTGACAAAGATATCCTTCTTACTATCCGGTGCAAGCTGTATCCCGTGGTCTGCTAATTGTCTGCGATCCTTGTCTGCCAGGATTCCCTGTCTGGTACTGTTCCCCGGTAATAGTCCCTCATTGGCTCCCGCAACAAATAATATCTTCACATAGTGAAATCTTGTCCGCTCCATATCTCCGATCACAACCTGATCCAAGGTAGAAGGAATTGCACCTAACCGCACTTCTGACATTCCAGCAGCCAGCATTTCACGCAATGTTTCTCTTGATATCTCTTCTTCTCCAAGAATATCCATTGTCTTATCTAGCACCTGAATGAACTTATCGTACACCTGTGCATAACTCTTCGCTTCCCGTAACATCCCCTGTGTCTCAAACCATTCACTCTGCTGTTGCAGTTTCTGTGCCATATCATGTGCTGCAACAAACTCATATAAGGCTGTCAGGTATTCCTTTGCCTTTGCAGCTGGCTTTGAAAAGATATCTGATACCGGCTCTAACAGCTCCATAAACCGTCTCCGGGTCGCATTGATCTTTCCCATACCTTTTTGCTTGGTCTGAAATGTATTCTTCCACCATGAATAACCTCTAACACCATATTTCAACGCATAGTTCTCTAATAAAAAGATATCATCCTTACTGATATCAAAAAAACCCGTCTTAAGAAATGCAAACACACTGTCATATGTAAAATCCCGTATAAACAGATCCAATACCATATTCGTAATCTCAACCACTGGATTGTGAACAAATGCCTCATTCACATCCATAAAATAAGGTATCTCTAACTGCTGCATCACCATATGCCACAGATCTGCCTGCTGTCCCATATCTCCCGTCACAACTGCAAAATCACGGTATCGGTATTGTCCACTTAATACATATTCCTTGATCGTCTTTGCAATATAATAGATCTCTTCCTCTGCATCCACTGCTTCACAGACACGGATTGCCGGATTCTCTGCTGTATATGTCTTCACCGGAAAGCGGAACAACTGTCGCTCTAAGTATGCCAGTTCCGGTACTGCCTGCAAACGGTAATTCGTCTCTAAGCTGACATGTGGCAATACCTTTACCTGATTGTCTTCTGCTAGTTTACATAATGTATCTACTGACTCTTTTCCTAATGAAAAGAGCTCATTTTCTCCATATCCATTATTGCCGAACAGATTCCCATCCATTGTAAACACAAAATGAAGATTCGCAGCCTGTTTCATCAGTGCCCCAATCACCTGATACTGAATCGGTGTAAAACCCGTAAATCCATCAAAATAGATCTCCGCTCCCTTTAACAATTCGGATTCTCCCACCGTCTCTGCCAATAAGGACAGAAGCTGTTCTGCTACCATATAAGAATTACCCATCGCCTCTTCAAATGCAGTCAATATGATCTTCATATCTGACAACTTATAATATAGACTCTGCTCCGGAGATAAACCGGCAATTTCATCCTCTAACACCTTTCCGGTTATCTGATACTGATATAATTCCGACAGCATAGACTTTGTCTCTTCCACGAATCCCGGCTTGCCAACCATCTTGCCATAATAGGTAAATTCCTTCTCATGCTCTTTCAATACCTTCATCAGAAGCATGCTCTTCCCATAATCATCTAAGATGTCATATGTATGCACATTTCTCTCATCAAACACCTTAAACGCCATACGTGTAAAGCTGACAATAGAAATCTCCATTGTCCCTCCCTTCGGATGCAGGGACACCATATCCTGCTCCGCTGCCATATTCGATTGCTCCGGTAACACAAACCAGATTGGAGCGTGTCCTTCCACTTCTGACTGTGCTATCATCTTCTCATATATATACCGGGTCTTACCTGTACCACTTGCCCCTAAAATAAACTCTACCGCCATGTAATGCCTCCCGTTGTCATTCGACTTGCATACCACTTTATTCTCATCCTATTGTAGCCGAAAACAACTAAAAAGACCAGTCTTATATTACCCTTGCACAGCGTAAGTGAAACGGACGCGCGTGTTTGGGTTGTGAACCCGGCTTTGGGCGGTGTCATATTGCAGCAGGCACACTTGCGTTACGGGCTCGCACGCAGCAGACACTAATGCTCCTTATAATATGCTAACTCACAATAAAAGAGGCTATGGATTCTTGAATGTATATATGCGTTATACGT
>CACWQE010000047.1 GCA_902762905.1 uncultured Lachnospiraceae bacterium
GAGCAATTAAGTGCAAACGGCCCCGGCTTGGAACCAATTTTTCTAGGCCGGAGCGTCCGTTTGGCACATCTGTCCGTTACTTACGCTGTGCAAGGGTAAAAATTTCGACAAAAAAAATAGTCACATTTTTCTGCAAAATGTATATCGTAGAAAAGAGGTGATGAATTTGAAAATTATGAAAAGAAAAATCCCTACCAAAGTGAAACGTATTCTCGCAATCATTACAGCACTATTATTAATCATTGCACTGAATATGGGAAGTGCCAAAGCAGGAGCCGGTAATTATCTGGCATATAATCTCATTGATAAATCAAAATCGTTAAATACGGCTTACACGCTCCAGAATCATTTTGGCGGAACTGCTTACTCCTCTCCTGCCTTTGACTTTCATATCTTTGCGGAGGAAGTAACGCTTGGTGGACACACCAATGGTAATATTGCTGCGAATCAATTATATGCCAATACTCATACTTTTGGTGCTAAGCAGAACAATCATCTAGGCAAACGGGAAGACAATTACATAGGACAATATGCGGAAGCACTGTCAAACATCAACAGCAATGGTAACATTGTACTTGGCAAGACAATCACAACAAATATCTCTAAGCAGGAGGGCCGCATTAGCATTGGACGAAACAGCAATTTCTTTGATCAACAGACAAGTGCGAAGATCTATCAGGAAACCAACTCCTCTACACCATACCTTAATATTGCAGCAGAACTTAGTAATCTGCGTAATATCTCTAGCAATCTTTCTAAACTTAAAACTTCTGAAGATGTAACCTTAAGCAAAGTATCCGGCGAACACCAAAGCATTACGGTCAGCGGATCAGGCAAGAATCATTATCTCAATGTGACTGCATCGGAAATTAGTACCGGTAACCAGAAACGGATTCTTAACATTTCCATGCCTGCATCTACCACATTGATCATAAATGTGGATATGAAGGATGCCAGTATCCACAGTCTTGCCAACCTTGTTACCTGTCTTAACGGATATAGCAATGGTGAACAGGTCATCTCAGATGCCTGCGGTCTGATGTGGAATCTGTATGACAGCGGCAACGCCAACCGACAGTTTGTCACAAATGACTATGCCTGTGTTGGATGCAGTGATTATTTCTTTGGCACAATTCTGGCACCATCTGCGCAGATTCGCTATGGTGCTGTCAACGGAAGCATCATTGCAAAGAAAACCTATCAGGACGGAAAAGAAAGTCACAGGTTTGATTTCACCGGTTACACAGATCCGGAACCACCAACGGAAGAACCAACTTCTGAAAAACCGACCACGGAGCAGCCGACTTCCGAGAAACAGACTACAGAACAGCCGACTTCCGAAAAACCGACTACAGAACAGCCGACTTCCGAAAAACCGACCACAGAACAGCCGACTTCCGAGAAACCGACTACAGAACAGCCGACTTCCGAAAAACCGACTACAGAGCAGCCGACTTCCGAAAAACCGACTACAGAACAGCCGACTTCCGAAAAACCGACTACAGAACAGCCGACTTCTGAAAAACCGACCACGGAACAACCGACTTCTGAAAAACCGACTACAGAGCAGCCGACTTCTGAAAAACCTACCACGGAGCAACCGACTTCTGAAAAACCGACTACAGAGCAGCCGACTTCTGAAAAACCTACCACGGAGCAACCGACTTCCGAAAAACCGACTACGGAGCAGCCAACCACAGAGCAGCCGATCGTTTCAACTGCGATCGTTCCAAATAAACCGGTCAGCATTTCGATCAGTGCACAAAAAATCTTAAAAGATCATACTTTATCCGATAAACAATTTACCTTCCGTATTGTAGATGCGAACAATGCTACAATTGCAACCGCCCAAAATGATGCTTCTGGTAGAGTAGCTTTTGACCCAATTACATTCCAGACAGCAGGCTTCTACACCTACTATATTGTAGAAGTCAATGATGAACAGAAAAACATACATTATGATGATTCTTCATATCCTGTCACCATTCAGGTAACCCGCTTCGGTAACGGAACCATGACAGTCCACGCAGAATACGAAGAAAATCCAATATTTACAAACCTATATGTTAAGCAGAAGACCGTCACAACAACACAGCAGGCAACAACCACAGCTACACAACAAATAGCTACATCTGCAAAAACCGGTGATGAAACCAATCCAACCATCTATCTGATCGTTTTCATCACTTCAATGGGACTTCTCACCACCCTATATATCTATGTCATTACTTCAAAGAAAAAATCCAACAAATAACATCCTATAAAATACCATAACAAAAGGCTGCCACATTCGGATCACTCCGGCTGTAGCAGCCTTTTATTTATTCAATCTACTATATTATCTAGTGAACAGTCGCATACACTGGCTCTGGCACCATAGCAAGTTTACATACATGTAAAATTGCAAGTGCAACTTTGGAACAAATACCTACAATATACTTACAATCTTCCTCTACGGAATGAATTCCTCTACGAATATATCTGCGATGCTCTTCCTTTAAAAAATCACAAATATCTGCCACAGATGTAAAGCGATTCAGATTATCTAATTGAAGCCCGGTCCACCAGCGTTTCATATCCACTTCATTAATATTCCGAATATATTCCCGCAGCTTATGCTTTAACTGTCCCTCATACACACAATGCTGCTTCATATTACCAGGATATTCCTTATTATGTGGAAATGTAAAATAATCTGCAATATAATGTATTACTTCTCCAAGTTTGGTAAAATACATCGTTGACAATTCATCCATCCGATGATATCCCTCTGTCAACTTATACATACCTTTCTCAACCAGATCAAAGGTACCTGTGATCTCATGTCTCTTCGTCAAAAAGGATGGTTTGCAATCTGGCAAGATACTTCCGATGTAAAATGCCTTCTTATGTTCATCAAAATTCTTGATATCCGAAATCTGTACAATATGCTTTGCCAATGAAATATGTGACTTCTTACGCATAACGTCCTCCTTATCAACACCTACATTCTCCACTCCAAGAATAGTGTAATACGATTTCATTAAAAATACAATGGAAATATAGGCAAAAAAATATGTAAATTATGTTAAAAAAACTGTTGCGTCCACAACCTCTTGTAACACGCAACAGCCTCTTTTCTATATCCTTCTTCTATTAGAAATCACGCAATATGTCCTACTCCGCCAGTTCGAGCATCTTCTCCAATGGTAATTTGGCTTTCTCCATAATGTCATCCGGCAGGATAACCTCCGGTTCCATTACCTCAAGCGAATGTAATACTTTATCCAATGTAACTAACTTCATATTCGGACAGAACTGTCTGTGTCCAACGGAATAGAACTTCTTATCCGGGTTCTTCTGCATCAGTTCAAAGAATACACCCATCTCCGTACAGATAATAAATTCTTTGGCATCACTCGCTGTCGCATAATCTATAATCTCTGAGGTACTTCCAATAAAATCGGAAATCTCCAATACATCCATCGTACATTCTGGATGCGTCAACACTAATGCATCCGGACGAGCCTTCTTTGCTTCTTCTACTGCTTCCTTGGAAATACTCTTATGTACATGACAGAACCCATCATTAAAGATAAAATGTTTGTCCGGTAATTGTTGTGCCACGTAACGGCCTAAGTTGTTATCAGGAACAAAGAATATATTCTTCTGTGGAATCTTCTTCACTACACGGAGTGCATTCGATGAAGTCACACACACATCGGAAACCGCCTTGATCTCTGCGGTCGAATTCACATAACAGACAACCGCAACATCTCCGTTATATTCTTTCCGGACTTCTGCAATTCTTTCAACTGTTACCATATGTGCCATCGGACAATCTGCATTCTCATCTGCCATTACAACCTTCTTACCCGGATTCAATAACTTAGCACTCTCGCCCATAAAGGATACACCACAAAACAGGATGTTCTTCTCCTGTACTTTTGTAGCCACTTTTGCCAGATAATACGAATCACCAACATAATCTGCTAACTCCTGTACCTGCCCATCTACATAGTAATGTGCAAGAATGACAACATCTTTCTCTTCTTTCAATTTCTTAATCTGTTCCACCATATTATCTGCCATGGTTTTCTCTCCCTGTATACAAACAAATTTTCTCTCATTCACATTCAACAATTCGCCCTTGCAAGCAAGCGAATTGTTATCATTGTATCATATCATTTCATGAGTTGCAATGTCGATATTCCGCAAGCAGATTATAAAATGTTGCCTTCTTCAAACCTGTCCCTTCCATAAACTGCTTCGATGATATCTTCTTCTGTTCCCATTCTTTGTATAATTCTTCCCAGTTATCCGGAAATGCAATCTTCTTTCTCCCGGCATTCGATCGTCTGTGTTCCCGGAATGGTAGTCCGCCCGTTCCGTATAACGACTGCCGAATTGTAGCAAGCACTGCTTTATTCATTGGCTGTCCGATTCCATATTGATACGTAGATGGTATCGTACAGATGATCAAACGAATCGATTGCCGGACAAACCATTCTAATTGCGCATCAATCTCTGCATCGGTTGCTCCAAGTGCAGATAACTTATAAATAATAATCCCATCGCTATAATTGCATGTCTGCTTTACCGCTTCTAACTCCTTATGGCTTCTTGAGCTTTCCGTTGAATAATATACCGAATCTTCCCTGTCAATCACCATATTCACGACGTTTTCAAACAACAAAACATTTTCCTGGTCCTTTGCGTATATATAAAAATTCAAGGCATTTTCTCCTTTGTCTAAAAATAAATATAGACACATTTTACAATATGTCTATATTTATGTCAATATTTTTAGACATTGATTTTCTTTAATATCCCAGTTCTTCTCCTACAAGAATCACCTTGATTCGGCCAGAAATTGAAGACGCTCTGGTCACTAGAATCTGGCAGCAGATCGTATTCGTCAAACAATTCCCACACTGCCCGACCTTAGCACAAGGTGTGTCACAGCCTAACCGTACGGTATTTGGTGGAGCTGCAAAGTTACGGGAACGGGCAACCCCTTCCTCCACATCGGTAACCACTTTATTCATACCAGCTACCACAATCACTTCCTTCGGACCAAATGCCAGACAGGCAACCCGGTTACCGGAACCATCAATGTTTACCAGTTCCCCATCTAAAGTAATCGCATTCGTACTCATTAAGAATACATCCGCTAGTGTCTGCTTTGCAAAACACTCTCTCTTCTCTTCCGGTGTCACATATTTCTCGCGGCGTAACAGGTCATGTCCTGCTTCCTCTACCGCTTCCTTTAATCCAATCTCATCGAGTGACATGGAACCGCCATAGGTTACAACTTTCTTATCGTTTCCGATCAACTCTAGTACCTTGGCTTTGGCAGCTTCTTTGTCCGGGCAATAATAACCTTCCATCTTTCTTGCCTCTAACTTGTGAATAATGGACTTTGCCTGATTCTCATAAAATGTCTGTTTCGGTGTCATACTCTTTCCTCCTAACATGTATCTCTGCTATTTATACTACCATTTTCCTCATCATTGTCAAATGAAAGAATACAAGGGTGCTTTTCATAGCACCCTTGCAACTTAAATGATATCACTATTTCACTTCTGTTACTTTATAATCTTTCGCTTCGACTGTCTCTTTCAAAACATTGTCAGCCACATCAGCATTTAACTTCACTATTGCAATTCCTTTCTCATGGCTTACAATTGCCTCGCTAACACCGTCAAGCGCCTCTAATGCTTTCTTAACTGTTGCCTCACAGTGACCACACATCATTCCTTCAATCTTCATTGTTTTTTCCATTATCATGTCCTCCTTAAGATTTGTTTCGTCTGTACCTTGTTGTACTCCCTGAAGTACCGATACTGACATTGCCTGTTTTGACTTTATTTTGCGATCCCTCTTGGAATCATATACCTTGCACCAATTAAGCCGCAGCGCATTCGTTACCACACAAAAGCTTGATAAACTCATCGCTGCTGCTCCAAACATCGGATTCAGCTGCCAGCCGAGTAAATGAATATACACGCCGGCTGCTAACGGAATACCGATTACATTATAGAAAAATGCCCAGAACAGGTTCTCATGAATATTGCGAAGCGTTGCCCGGCTTAACCGGATGGCAGCCGGTACATCCCGAAGTTCACTCTTCATCAGTACAACATCTGCCGCATCAATCGCAATATCGGTTCCTGCTCCAATCGCAATACCCGTATCCGCTCTGGTCAATGCCGGAGCATCGTTAATCCCATCTCCTACCATGGCAGTTCTGCCCATTTCCTTCAACGAACGGATCACGCTTTCTTTGCCATCCGGCAAAACACCTGCAACCACCTCATCTACGCCGGCTAATCTACCAATCGCCTGTGCTGTCCGCTCGTTATCGCCGGTCAACATAACCACATGGATTCCCATATTCTTCAGTTCCTGAATCGCCTGTGGACTGTCTTCCTTCATCGTATCTGCTACTGCAATCACACCAAGCAGCTTTCCATCCTTTGCAAAATATAGCGGCGTCTTACCTTCTTCCGACAAGCTTTCCGCGTGCTTGCGGATATCTTGTCCAATCGTTGTCTTCTGACTGATAAAAGAAGCATTTCCTCCTAAAAGAATTGTTCCATCCACCTTACCTGACAGACCATTTCCCGGGAGGGCTTCAAACTCTTTCACTTCCAATTGTGCCACATCCCTTGCAATATCCGTCTGCTGTTCTACATACCGTACAATGGCTCCTGCCAATGGATGCTCACTCTTACGCTCTAACGCATATGCAAGCGATAACAATTCCTGTTCGGATATTCCTTCCGCCGGAACCAGATCCGTGATCTCTGGTGTTCCATTCGTGATTGTTCCCGTCTTATCCAATGCCACGATCTGAATCTTTCCTGTCTGCTCTAAAGACGATGCCGTTTTAAACAGGATGCCATTCTTAGCACCCACACCATTTCCTACCATAATTGCAACCGGTGTCGCCAATCCCAACGCACAAGGACAGCTGATAACCAGCACGGAGATTCCTCGTGCTAACGCAAATCCTACACTCTGTCCGACTAACAGCCATACCACAATGGTAATTAACGCAATCGTAATAACTACCGGAACAAACACACCGGATACCTGATCTGCTACCTTGGCAATCGGTGCCTTTGTTGCTGCCGCATCACTCACCATCTTAATGATCTGGGATAATGTCGTATCCTCTCCGACTCTGGTTGCTTCACAGGTAAGAAAGCCGGACTGATTGACGGTTGCCGCTGATACGCTGTCTCCTGCCGTCTTATCCACCGGAACACTCTCTCCGGTCAATGCAGCTTCATTTACCGCACTATTTCCCTCTATAATGATACCATCCACGGGTATATTCTCACCCGGACGTACGACAAAATGATCCCCTTTCTTCACCTGATCAATATCCACAACCTGCTCCACACCGTCTACTAACAATGTTGCCTTCTTCGGTGCTAACTGCATCAGCCCCTTCAGGGCATCGGTTGTCTTCCCCTTCGACCTTGCTTCTAACATCTTACCGACCGTAATCAGGGTAAGGATCATCGCTGCCGATTCAAAATAGAATTCATGCATGTACATCATAACGGCATCCATATCGCCCCGCACCTGTGCTCCTGTCATGGCAAATAACGCATAGGTACTATAGCCAAATGCCGCACCGGCACCAAGGGCAACCAAAGTATCCATATTCGGTGCACGATGAATCAGACCTTTCACACCACTGATAAAGAACTTCTGGTTGATCACCATAATAATGATCGTAAGCAGCATCTGTAATAATCCCATTGCCACATGATTTCCTTCTAAAAAGGATGGCAACGGCCAATTCCACATCATATGACCCATAGAAAAATACATAAGTATAAGCAAAAATCCTACTGACCAGATCAGTCTCTTCTTAAGAACAGGCGTTGTCTTATCTGCCAATGCATCCTCGGCATCTGTATGACCAGCTTCTACGCTCGCTGAACTGCCTTTCACCGAAGCACCATATCCTGCCTCTTCCACTGCTTTGATAATTGCACTATCACTTGCGCTGCCTTCCACACCCATGGAGTTTGTCAACAGACTGACGGAGCAGGAAGTAACTCCATCCACCTTCGATACGGCTTTCTCTACCCGGGCACTACATGCCGCACAGCTCATTCCTGTCACTGTATATTGTTGCATCGTGTTATCCCTTCTTTCTCTATTTCATTAACTTCTGCAACAGTTTCACCAATTCGTCCACTGTCTCTTCCTTCCCCTCTTTGATATCACGGGTCACGCAGCCTTTGATATGATTGGCCAATAACACCTTATTAAAACTATTGAGTGCTGCATTTGCTGCGGCAACCTGAACTAAAATGTCCGCACAATAGCAATCCTTCTCCACCATTCCTTTGATACCACGAATCTGTCCTTCGATTCGGTTCAGACGATGAATCAGATCCTTATATTCTTTCTCTGAACGTTCCGTTGTTCTCTCACAACAACACTTTGGACATGGTTCCTGTTTCTTATTATGTGCGTTCTCCATAACCCTATACCTTTCCATATACATTTCATAACAAACTTCATATCTACAGTCGCCATTATATACCCCCATAGGGTATATTGCAAGTTTTTTTTTAATTGTTAATGGAGATAAATACAAAGTATCCGTATACAACAGAAAACAGCAGGGCATTAAGCAACCTGCTGCTTTCTATATATCCACATTATGCTACTTCACTTAATTGCTGCATATCGATATATACACTCAAATATCATATCAATATTCGTCTCAAAAACCTCTGGAATAAATGTCTCCCGGTTCTGTGCCATACTATATATCGTCTTGAAAAAATTAATAATAATACGGACATCCAGATCCGGCCGGACGCCTTCCACATAGGACAGATATTTCATTGCTTCCTGTTCACCATGCGCCGCACTGAACATATCATCCTTTGTACGGTGTGATTTCAACCACACCCAGTCCTCCAAGGTAAGCTCCATTAATATATTATTCTCGGTTCGAAAGGAATCCCGAAACCAGCGGATTGCCTGTTCTAATGTAATTTTCCCGGAATTCTGTAGCAGCGGAATCAATGCCTCCTGCATTTTGCGATCCTGTTCTTCGATGAGGGCCTGCACATATGCTTCCTTCGAATCAAAAAAATGATAAAATGTTCCGGTTGCAATGTCTGCCTGCTGCGCAATAACAGAAACTTTCATCTTCTTAAGACCTATCTCACGTATCAGCTCATAACCAATTGTGATCAGCTTTTCCCGTATGTTTTGGCGTTGCTCTTCTGTAAAATTAGCCGGCATATACTTCCTCCCATTCTTAGGCTTCCCATTCCTATATTTATATTCCTGTGTCTCCATCAATGAATCAAATTCTAATATGTTCACTGCATAACAATTATACCATGTGAGCTTATTTCAGACAAATCTGCATCCTCATCTATATCTTCTATTGCATACTATTTGCCCTGTGGTGCATCCGGATATTTGATCAGATCATATAATTTGCCGTGTTCTCCACAATCTCTTGTCCCTGCCAACTGCATACCAAGGTGCATATATTTGTCACACTTTGATTGTGCATCGGTATCCAGAATGACCGGAATCTGAAGCCGGTTGCCTTCCTCAAAAGCCATCTCCATGACTTTCCTCATATATCCCTGTCCCTGATATTCTTCTGTCACACAGACCAGACCAACAAAGATATACGGTTTCTTCTCTTTATCCATCTGACTTTGCAGCCCGGCACCACCCTTAGACATCGATTTAAAAAAATGCACCATTTCCGATATAGTCATGGATTGGAAAAATGCCTTCACTAATTCCATTCCGGCAGAAAGACTTATCTTCTGACCCGGAACCTTATAAGCAATATAGGCTTCTCCCTTTTCACTTGTAGTATGAAGCAATCCGCCCTTTACTGCCATACGGACATATCCGTTAATATAGACTGCCGCTGCTTCCTGACTACGATAACAGGATACCAGTCCTTTTTCTTTTCCATAATCATAATAGCCAAATGCATAACCAATCTTGCCAACCTTTTGTTCATTTAATTCCTTTACTATCATATCTTCCTCTCCTACTTCCTCATATATATAATGTTACACCTTATGTTAGTCTTAACTAACTCATATGTCAACACAAAATAGAATTATCAGATATTTCGGGACAAATTGTGAATAAAATGTGAAATTAGCACTCACCTCTTGACAGTGCTAACAGTGAGTGTTATAACATAATCACAGGTTAGGAAAACAAGATAACCTGAACACATTGCTTATAATTTCATTCGAAACATAGAAGGAGGAATTCATTATGTTAGTACCAAGTATTTTTTCAAATGATTTATTCGATGACTTTTTCAATGATAATTACAAACCAGCACAGCGCTATGTGCAGTCTGCTAATTCCAGAAACTTGATGAATACCGATATCAAGGAATTTGAAGATAAGTATGAATTGGGAATTGAACTTCCCGGTTATAAGAAAGAGGATGTGACTGCAAGTCTGAAAGATGGTTACTTAACCATCGAAGCAGAGCGTCACGCAGATGAGACATTGAAAGAACGCAAAGGACAATATATCCGCAAGGAATGCTTTACCGGCAAGAGCCAGCGTAGTTTCTATGTAGGCGAGCTGGTTACACAGAACGATATTCATGCATCCTTTGAGAATGGTATCTTAACCATCGTGGTTCCTAAGATCAAGGAACAGCCTAAGGTTGAGCAGACCAATTATATTTCCATCGAGTAATCCCTTGGGATGATCGATGATAACATTAACATTCCCTTATTTTTGATATACTTTTCATCATACCCCCTTTTATAGGAATGTCATTACATTCCTACCACAAAGGACCCGATACTCCACCCCATGAGTACCGGGTCCTTCTTCTGTTATTAATAGCTTGCATAATGCCTTGCCCACTATGTTATATTCTTGCACCGTTCCTATTCAGAATCTGTTCTTACATCTTGATTCATTCTCTTACTGTGTACTCTCTGTCCTATGTAACAGACGCACTCCCAATGGGATACACACAACCGCAAGTATCACCATACACACAACAAGTGGCAGGCCTGCCTGCTCATTCTGAAGCAGTGGTATTGTATCTCCATAATAAAGCAGAAATACAGAAAATCCATTATTCAGAAAATGCATCAGGGAAGATGTAAATATACTGTTCGAAACATACACCGCATAAGCCAATGCCGCCCCAAGTATCGCTGTCGGCAATATCTTGATCAAACTCATATGGCTGATTGCAAACAAAATCGATACACAAAGAATTGCCTTGGAAAGACTCATTTTCCGTCGGAACGCTGTAAACATATATCCACGGAATAACAATTCCTCGCACACAGCAGGTGTTAATGCGATCAGCAATAACGCCGCCACAAAGGGAACTCCATCCAACATATTCAGATAACTTTCATTCAAAGACCCACTATTCTCCGGGAAGAAATAACTTAATACATTACTAAGCAACAAAGATGCACTTGCTGCTCCGATCACAAGAATCACAGCCCCGATCAGATTACGAACACCCGGCTTATGAATCGCAAACACCTGTCGCAGATCTGCCTTAATATAGACCGCCGCAAGTATCGGCAGTACACCAATGAAAAACTGTGGAACAATCACGCCTGCTAACGGATAGGACAGACTCATCATTCCCCCTGCATATACCATCAGCAATAATGCCACGATGAGGATCAGAATGCTCTCCTGAATGGTCGGAAGACTTCCCTTCTTAATATTCTTTCTGCGTTCAAATAACTTAATTCCACTAAATGACTCTCCAAACAGAATTGACTCACTGTCATAGATCCGGCTTAAGAACCATACTGCAACAAATGCATATATAATATTACTGAATAGTACAACCAGGATCAAAGTGAAATTATATTTGAACACCATAAGGTTCTTCATCAACAGGCAGATATTTGCAACCGGAATTAACGCAGTTACCGACGACAGCTCCACATTTGGGATAAATCCCACATATGCCGTCAACATCACAATCAATGTCAATGGTGTAATATAATTGTTTGCCTCTTTGAAACTCTTCGCAAAAGCGCAGATGCACATCACCACCGCACTCATAAACAACGCAAAGGCGATCACACATACAATCGAGATCAAAATTGCCGGCACAAATGTTGCCAAGCGAAATGCACCCGCACCCTCAGTCAGGCTCATCACCGTACGGAACAGATAAAACACGATACCGCCAATAGACAATATATTAATAAACACCGACACGATTGATACCGTTGCAACGGATAAGAACTTACTTATGATCAATTCAAGATTCCCGATTGGCAGCGTTAATAATGTCTCTAGTGTTCCACGTTCCTTCTCCCCTGCTGTAATATCAATTGCCGGATACATACATCCTGTCATAATACCTGTAATCAGCAGGAATGGAATAAAACTTCCAAGCAGACTTCCCATGGAACTTTCATTGCTGGACTGATCCGTAATCTTAGAATCGATCGGATATAGAACCTTTGTTACATCCAGACCCAGCGCATCTGCATTTTGTTCGGCTACCTTCTTCGAATAAGAGGTAATCTCCTCCTTCAACATATCCGATACGCTTGACGAATCCGTTACTGCCGACAGATAGTGCACCTCATAGATTACCTGCTCATCTGTTACCGTTGTCGTGATATACGCATCGATCTTCTCCTGCTCTAAATCCTTCTTCGGATTCTTAGAAGTCTTTGTCTCAATCACATAATCGTATCCATCTTCATCTCCCTGAATCCAATCCTCTAATGCCTTCTGATCCTGTTCGGCTACCTTGTCATACGCCACATAATATGTCTGTTCCTCCTGATTCGAAAGAATCATTGTCATAATCTGCATAACAACAAGAAATAAAAGCGGATAAAGGATTACCGGCAAAACCACCATCGTAAGAATTGTCTTCTTATCCCGGATCACATCCATAATCTCTTTCTTATAGAGCGTTTTCAACTGCTTTGTGTTCATCTGCTGCACCTCCCTCCATAAATGCAAAAAAGGTATCCCGCAGATTTCCGGTTCCTGTCTGCTCCTTCAGTTCCTGTGGCGTTCCCACAGCCATAATACATCCCTTGTTGATCATCACAATGCGGTCGCATAGGAATTCGGCTTCTTCCATGTAATGTGTAGAATACAACACACTTTTTCCCCGTTCCTTCTCCTGCTTCATAAAATCTATGATCGCCTTGGAACTGATAATATCAAGTCCTAATGTCGGCTCATCAAATATATAGATATCTGGGTCATGGATCAAGCATCTGGCAATTGATGTCCGTTGTTTCTGTCCGGTTGACAGTTTCTCAATCCGGTTATCAATAAATTCACCCATATCCAAAAGATTACATATCCACTGTATCTTCTCTTTACACATTTCTTCGGTAAATCCATATAATTCGCCAAAAATGGCAAGCATCTCCCGTACCGTAAATCTTCCATATAACTTTGTATTTTCTGAAAGATATCCGATATGACGTTTGAGATCACTCTTGGCTGTCATCTGTCGTCCGTCTTTATCCGTAACGACAACCATCCCCTCTGTCGGTTCCATCAGAGATCCAAGCATCCGCAATAGCGTTGTCTTACCTGCACCATTCGGTCCTAAAATTCCTAATATCTCACCCTGTTCTGCCACAAAGCTTACATGATCGACCGCATAGAACTCCTCTTTTTTCCCCTTTTTCAATGTTCTCACAAACTGTTTTGTGAGTTCTCTTGCTTCTATCAAATAATCATCCTCCCAATAGATTCAAAAATGCAAACACAAGACAGAAGATCCACCCCATAATGATCCATATATTAATTGGCTTGCTGCTCTCTTCCCGCCTACTGCACAGATATTTCCACGAAAACTCCCTTCCGTTAATCTTCGCAATTGCCTTCAATATCAATATCATGAGTACCACACCGATTGCCGCCATCGGTGCCAACGCTTCTAACATAATATATAGCGTTCCTCTTTCTGGAGTCTTTGCCAATTCCGCTTCGATATCAAAATTCGCATATTCACTTGATACACTACCTAATATCTCGTATATCTTCGGCAACAGATATAAATAAGAAGTATTGAGCGCATTGAACAGCATATGCAGAATCATCGTAGATACTAAAGAACCGGTTGCCTCTACCAACAGGGCAAACACAATTCCAAGATAGATAGCATATAGAATCTGATTAAAATTCATATGCATCAATCCAAAAGAAAGTCCACTGATAATCACACCAGTAAGTACCGATCGTTTTCGAAATGCAGAAAACAGGATTCCTCTATAAATCGTCTCTTCTACAAATCCCGGAAGACATCCAATAATCAATACCGCCAGCCACATTGGCACATTCTGCGTAATATCATAGATTGCTCCACTTGTCTCATTTTTCGCAAACAACTGACTTAATACATTAAGCCAGCTTGCCATTGGAGATGCCACCATCAACAGTAACAGTGACAGAAAAAAAGAAGAGATCTTATATCTCTTTACCTGTAGATCTGTCCCAAACTTCTTATGCGTAACCTTAATATATAATAATGCTGCCAGCAACAGATATCCCTGTGTCATCAACACAGAAATCAACGTAGCGTACTGTGCATCAAATTGATCCTGCACAATACCGATAGCAAACGACACCGGCAGTTCAATCAATAACAATATGAAAAAGAAGAGACCTGCCTGTTTCATGGCAGTCTCTACTTTTCTATCATCCTTTATTGGTTGTAAATCTGTATCTTCTATTCCCATACATACACTCCAAATCCATTAACGCTTGATTGCAATGGCTTCCATCTCGATCAATACATCCTTTGGTAATCGGGCAACCTCTACACACGAACGTGCTGGAAATGCACCAGTAAAGTAAGTTGCATAGATCTCATTTAATGCAGCAAAATCATTCATGTCTTTGATAAATACCGTGGTCTTCACTACATCCTCACAACTAGAACCTGCTGCCTCTAACAATGCCTTCATGCTGTCAAATACACGGGTTGCCTGTACTTTGATATCACCCTCTACCACATTGCCAGTTGCCGGGTCGATCGGTACTACACCAGAAGTATATACCATTCCATTCACTTCAATTGCCTGCGAATATGGTCCAATTGCCTGTGGTGCCTTATCTGTCTTTACTACATTCTTATTCATCTGTATGTCCTCCTTATATGAACTACACACCAACCGTTTCGCATACTGCGATCCTGTTGTTATGTCAATATTAACTATGGTTAATTTCTATCCGTGATTGCGATCGAGTGTTCCCGGATCTCAATCTTACCTTCCTTGAGCAGACGTCCAACTGCACGCTTAAAGGCATTCTTGCTAAGTCCCATCTCCCGTTCAATAATCTCCGGGGATGCCTTATCGGTAAATGGCAACACTCCATCATAGGAAAGAATTGCTTCATATACCATCTCACTGTCTTCCTCGATCTGCTTATAAGCCGCCTGTCCCAAAGAAAGATTCAGCTTACCGTCTTCTCTTACCTCGCTTACCCGAAGCGTCAGGGTATCCCCTATATACACTTTCTTATGCAGTTCCTGCTTCGGAATCAAACCCTGATACTTGTCATCTACTGCCACCAAAGCGCCTAATTTCTCGCTGATCTGATACACATATCCAGATACCTGATCTCCTTTGTTATACGGAGAATCCGTTGCAAGATGCTCATACAAACGCATCGATACACAAGGGCGGTTACTCTTATCCATATACATATAGACCAGATATTCTTTCCCCTCCCTTACCTTACCAAACATCTCTTTGAACGGCATCAGAATATCCTTCTCTAATCCCCAGTCCATAAAGGCTCCGATCTTACTGACACTTGCCACCCTTAATCTCTTGATCTCATGCAATGTGATCAACGGCTTGTTCACAGTTGCGATCGGACGGTCTGAAGAATCTAAATACACAAATACTTCAATCTCTCCGCCTGCTTTCAATCCCTCCGGCACCTGTTTTCTTGGCAATAAGACTGCATCCGAATCTCCTTGTTTCTCAGCAAGATATACACCAAAGTCCTTGCTTCGGATCACTTGCAGTGTCTGCCATTTCCCAATCTCTATCATAATTGCTCCATTTCTTTATTCTAATATATATTTGTCATTTCTATACCGATTATAAACAGGGTTGCTTTAATTTTCAACATAAAGTTCAAAATACACGATATCTACACAATAATCTCTATGCATCTGCGTCATCCTCTATGTGCATTCCGTATACTTCCAGATTCACTCTGCCATCTACCACTTTGATTCCATCCTGCTCCAAAAGACGCTGTTGTACATGTTCCCCACCAAATGCGAAGGCACCTGCTAACTCTCCTTTTGCATTCACGACCCTGTAACATGGAATATGTTCTGGATCGGGATTCCGGTGCAGTGCATTACCAACTGCCCGTGCCATCTTCCGATCTCCTGCTAACTGTGCCACCTGCCCGTATGTTGCCACGCAGCCTTTTGGAATCGTCTTCACCGCTTCATAAATACGCTTTGTCGGGCTATCTGTTACAATGGCATAGCTTTCTGCGATCATCCGCCTGATATCCTGATCCGGCACACTGCCATCCAAAATGATCGTATTCCAATGTTCTTTATTCTGATGCCAGCCCGGTATCACGGATTCATATGCATTCCGAAAAAAGTCTCTCCATTCCGGATCTACTTTCACATTCAGATTCACATAACCATCTCTCACATATGTCCACAAAAATGCTTTCTTACTGCCCTTCACACGTACCAATTGCCAATTCGGATCATGAAATGGTGCCTGTTGATATGTATCTGGAAAAGACAAACCATATGCCAATGCTTCTTCTCTTGTTTCCATTCGATCACACCCCGTTTGCATTTTTAATTTCTTCTTATTATAAGTCAAGTTTTTATTGAATATCAAGGGAAAATGTTCTATTATAGAATTAATTATCTGCGTTCATTTTACAAGTACATAAGATAACGCATTACAGCAAGTGAGGTACATCATGGGTCAATTTATTCCTAATATGTTTTATAAACAGCGGGCAGATTTTCTAAAAACTTTGCCAGAACGCGACGCACGTTTTTCTTTTCCAGATGGTGTAACAGAAGAATGTAATATTCCTTACAGTTCGGAGCCAATAAAAGCTCATCATTTTGACGTATATCGTCCATCAGACCGCGACGGAGAATCACTCCCGGTCATTATCAATGTGCATGGCGGCGGGCTTATCATGGGCTGCAAAGAATTTAACCGCTATTTCTGTGCAAGGCTTTGCAAGCTAGGCTATGTTGTATTTAATGTGGAATACCGCCTGGTTCCGGATTGTCTGTTCTTTGATCAATGCACAGATATCTATACCGCATTTGACTACATCGGAGAACACCTTGCAGACTATCATGGTGAGCCGGCGCATATCTATGCAGTCGGCGACAGCGGTGGTGCCTGTCTGCTCACCTACTGTGTTGCCATGCAGAATAATCCGGCAATTGCATCTGCCGCAGGGGTCACACCATCATCACTTCCAATAAAAGCCCTGGGACTGATCAGCGGAATGTTCTACACTACTAAGTTTGACCAGATTGGATTATTTTTACCAAAATATCTCTATGGTACTTCTTATAAGAAAAGTTCCTTTGCACCTTATATCAATCCAGAGCAGCCGGAACTTATCAAGGCACTTCCTCCTTGTTTCTTAGTAACGAGTGCAAATGATAATCTGCAACACTATACATTACAGTTTGAAAAGGCACTGACCGCCAACCATATGCCACATCAATTACTTAATTTTCCAGCAAACAAGGCATTGACACATGCATTTAGCGTATTCGAACCTTTCTTAGATGAAAGCACCCAGACAATGCAGGCGATATGTGAATATTTCAACGAGAACAAATGATACAACCATACCTGAGGGAGGTACTTATGGATTACGACGAATCAGTATTTAAAGAAAAAGCAAATCGAAAGGCGCGGAAGATCTGGCTGATCTTTGCAATCTTACTTTCCGCTAATTATGGAAGTGATGTTGCAAATGGACTGTGCACTACCCCTTATTACCTTACATTTCTGTTCCTTTGCTGATGCCCGATCATCATCGGCGAAGTGTTGCTCCGGGTAAAAGGATATACCACAGAACTATACAAATATGATTTAGTGATCGGATATGGCATTTTCTATGCCTATGTTGTCAGCACAACAGAATCGGCAATTGCATTTACTTATATCCTGCCTGTGACAAGTCTGTTAGTTCTATATAAGAACAAACGATTTATGATCGGCTGTGGCATTGCCAATTCCATTATTATTATTGGAAGCGCCATTTACCGGGTTATGATCGGGTTCAATTCTGCCACTAACATGAAAGATTATCAGTTGGAATTATCCTGTATTATCCTATGTTATATCTGCTATGTTATGTCAATCCAGCATCTAAATGAATCCGATGGAGCCATGACAGACAGTATCAAAGCAGATCTGCACCGTGTCATTACAACGGTAGAACAGGTAAAGACTGCAAGCAATTCCATTATTGACGGTGTATCTGTTGTACGGGAGTTAGCATCTGAGAATACACATGGGGCAAATCTTGTTGTTCAAAGCATGGGGCGTTTGCAGGAGAACAATGCAAATCTTCAGGATACAACCTCCTCTTCCAACGACATGACTTCCGATATCCATTCGCAAGTTAATCACGTTGCAGATATGATTGAAGAAATGGTTTCCTTAACCTCTGCTTCCAGAGATCACGCCATGACCAGCTCTACCGACTTGGATAATCTGATTGAGACAACCAATACGATGGCCAATCTCTCTACTGAGATTGAACAGACGCTGCAACATTTCAAACAGGAATTTGAGATGGTAAAGGATGAGACAGGAACGATTGAAAACATCAACACCCAGACCAATCTCTTAGCCTTAAATGCTTCCATTGAGGCAGCAAGAGCCGGAGACGCTGGCAAAGGCTTTGCAGTTGTGGCAGACCAGATCCGTAACTTAAGCATTGAAACCCAGAATTCTTCCAGCCAGATCCGACAGGCATTGCAGCATTTAGAAGAGACTTCGGATGAGATGACCTCCTCTATTGAAAAGACATTACAGTTAATTCAGCTTACCTTAGACAAAGTAACTCTTGCAGGAACGAATATCGCAAAGATTGCAACCGATACATCACAGCTCGAGAATAATATTCATATCATTGATAACGCAATGAAAGAAGTCGAGACATCGAATATTCATTTAGTGGATAATCTCCAGCAGGTATCCGGCATTGTAGATTATATGACAAACTCCATTGCCGATTCCAACGAGATCAGCAAACGAATGCTCAGTAAGTATGACGAGTCTGCAACAAATATTAACTCAATTGAAAATGTTGTCGAATCCCTTATGTGTGAATTAGGTATCGGCGGTTTCATGGGTGTAGAAGACATTCTTCCAGGCATGAAATTGATGGTCAATATAAATGATACTACTGTATACCACGGCGAGGTTCTCTCACAGGATGACAGTTCCATAACGGCCCGCCTGCATACTGTACCACAGCTTACTGAATCTATTACCTGTCAGCTACAAGTTGTTGTAGGTAATGTACTCTACTGTTGGAAACAGGCACATATCGCGCTTGCAGACAAACATAACTCTGATATATTTGTAATTACTTTGGAATCCCGTCCAAAGATCAATAACCGACGGAAATATCCACGTTTAGATGCAAGCAATGCCTGCACAATCCATCTTCCTGACAGCGATAAGACTATTATGGCTTCCTTAGATAACATTAGTGCCAGCGGTTTTGCATTCTTAACGCATGATCCTTTCTTTGCAGACAACAAAGGAATTACGATCACACTCGAGATTCAAAAATTTGATCTGCCAGATCACAATCTATTAGAAGGTCGCGTCATTCGTTGTTCAAATAATGACGGACTCTATATTGTAGGTTGCCAGATGCCGGAAGACGATATGATCATACGTGAATATGTGGAACGCAAGCTCTCCTAAACCTTACCCCCTTGCACAGCGTATATATTAATGACAGTACATTGTGCCAACATCAGCTTCGGAGAGAAAAATTTGGATTCCAAAGAGGGGCATTTGCGACTGTCAGCACTTG
>CACWQE010000048.1 GCA_902762905.1 uncultured Lachnospiraceae bacterium
GTTGTAACCGAATGACTCAGAAGCAGCAGCCTTCATTGCAGCGTTGATTCCGTCAACTGTTACATCAGCACCCTTAACAACTGCTGTTAAGATTGTTGTAGAACCTGTTGGAACTGGAACTCTCTGTGCAGATCCGATTAACTTACCATTCAACTCTGGGATAACTAAGCCGATTGCCTTAGCAGCACCTGTTGAGTTAGGAACGATATTAGCAGCACCTGCTCTTGCTCTTCTTAAGTCGCCCTTTCTGTGTGGTCCATCAAGAATCATCTGGTCACCTGTGTAAGCGTGAATTGTAGACATGATACCTGACTGGATTGGAGCATAATCATTCAATGCCTTAGCCATTGGTGCAAGACAGTTAGTTGTACAAGAAGCTGCAGAGATAATCTGATCATCTGCTGTTAATGTATCCTGGTTAACTGAGAATACGATAGTCTTAAGATCATTACCAGC
Organism: uncultured Lachnospiraceae bacterium; assembly: GCA_902762905.1. Lineage (GTDB taxonomy): Bacteria > Bacillota > Clostridia > Lachnospirales > Lachnospiraceae > CAG-590. The sequence continues at coordinate 457 of CACWQE010000048.1, forward strand.
TGGAGCTGAGATAACAACTTTCTTAGCACCTGCATTGATATGAGCCATTGACTTGTCCTTTGAGCAATAGAAACCTGTACACTCAAGAACTACATCAACACCGATCTCACCCCAAGGAAGATTGTTAGCATCTGCCTCTTTGTAAATTGTAAGAGTCTTACCATCAACTGTGATTGTGTTAGCCTCATCATCAGCTTCTACTGTATGAAGATTCTCACCAATCTTACCACAGTATCCACCCTGTGCTGTATCATACTTGAGAAGATCAGCAAGCATAGAAGGCTTTGTTAAATCGTTGATTGCAACTACATCATACCCTTCTGCTCCGAACATCTGTCTGAATGCAAGACGTCCAATACGTCCAAATCCATTGATTGCAACTTTTACTGCCATGAATAAATTCCTCCTAAAGTTTTGAATTATTAATTGTGGTCGCCTGTTAGTCCAGTTGACCCATGCATTTATAATACCTTTTTTACAATAAAATTTCAAGTAGTAAATCTCTTTTTATTACGAATTTTACCAAATCCATATATAGACGCGTTAAAAAACCTATGCTATGATAGATTCCGTAACAAAATGATATATGGTAGAAAGAAGGTACTTCATTATGATAACCACAGATATGCATGTTCATTCCTGTTTTTCTTCCGACTCTTCCGAGCAGATGGAAGCAATTATTGATACAGCGATTCAGAAAGGATTTTCTTATGTCTATTTTACCGATCATCACGACGAACGTTTCCCTGTTCATCCGTCGGCACCAGACATGACCTTTCAATTGGATTTTGACCGCTATATCAGCAAATTACAGGATTTACGGGAACAATATAAGAATACGATCGAAGTTCGTTTCGGTGTGGAACAGGGAATCTGCCCGGAAGTTGCACCGGATATCGACGCTATTTCTAACCGGTATCCATTTGACTTCATTATCGGCTCCTCGCATTTAACCCGGCTTGAGAACGGCGATCCTTATTATCCTGAATATTATGAGAACAAGACAAATGTAGAAGCATATCGGGAATATTTTATGTCCGAGGCAGAAAATGTTCTGTTGACAGATGGTTTTGATATCTACGGTCATCTCGACTACGCTGTCCGATACTGCCCTGATCCCACTTTTGTATATCAGTTCAATGACTACCGGGATATATTCGAGGTGTTATTCAAGCGCCTGATCGAACACGGAAAAGGAATTGAGATCAACACGGCCGGCATTACCAAGATCGGTTATCCCCACCCTCATATAGAAGCCTTACGATTATACAAGGCACTCGGCGGCGAGATCATCACCGTTGGCAGCGACGCACATGTCAAAGAAAATATCGGCTTTGGTTTTGACATAGCCGAAGATTTATTGAAAGAAACCGGATTTCACTACTATACCGTATTCAAGAACCGAAAACCGGAATTTCTCCCCCTTTCCTAATTAGCAGGGGATTCATTACCTATATCTTATCTAAGAAAGGAACGTCTTTATGAAAGAACAACTGTACACCATCCCTGTAACAGATGCGTTTGAAAGTGACTGCGAATGTCCTCTTTGCAAAATGAAGCAGGAATTAGAGCGTAACGCAATTGAATATACTTTAGGACCGAGCTATATGGAAGATGATAACCGTGCCATGACAGACGAAATGGGCTTTTGCACGGAACACATCCAGAAACTTTATCAGGAAAAGAATCGTCTTGGTCTTGCCTTAATTCTGAGCACTCATATGGCAAAAGTAACAAAGGATCTGCACTCTCTTACTGGTTCTGCCGGAAATGAAACTTCATTTTTTAAGAGAAAAACAGATTCCTCTGGTATCGGCTCTTATATCCAGAAATTAGAACATAACTGTTTTATCTGTAACCGAATGAACCAGACGGTAGATCGATATATTGATACGATTTTTCACCTGTATAAAAAAGATAATCATTTTCCAGAGAAATTACGCAATTCCAAGGGATTTTGTACATACCATTTTGCTGTCCTGTTTGACCGTGCCCCACAATTTCTTTCCAAGGACACCTTAACACAATTTCGTGCCGATCTACAGACCGTATATTTTGCAAACATGGAACGTATGCAGGAAGATATCGAATGGTTTATTAACAAATTTGATTACCGATACCAGAATGAACCGTGGAAGAATGCAAAAGACGCCCTTCCGAGAAGCATTTTGAAAACACATAGTGCGATTACACCTGACACGGAATTATAATTGCACATAAACAAAAGTCCCATCCGCCTTATCTTTATCAGATAAACCAGATGGGACTTTCTATATTGCCTGTGCAACCTCTTCCGTATACGTTTCTACTTCCATTCCACCTCGCCGGGACCTTAAAAAACTGCGATATTCCGATAATCTTCCCCGATAAATACGATGTTCCCGCAATCGGATGTGAAAATCATATGGCCGTATCAATCCATTGGATTTAGTGAACAGATGCACTCCGCTTTTGTAGAAAATATGAGACACAAACTGGGAACAGAAAAAATGCTTTCCGTCTGCCACGCTCTTTCCAAACATAACACCTACCAAGCCTGTATAGTTATACTGGTACACATCCTTGTTCTTTCGGAATACATTAATCTCATCCCGAATAATACGGTATTGTTCTTCCGTAACAGGAACTTCATATACACTACAGTATACATTCTTATCCAATCCAAAAATTCCAGTTTCTATATCTTCCTCAATAAATCCGCAATCAAATGGGTTATGTATATGTTTTCTTGCAAAACTATATAATTCTCTCAGTTCCACATCCAATGCAATTGAAGCATGGGAATATGGTTCTTTCGTAAAGAAACGGATCAACCTTGCAGGTGTTGTATGTGTCCTGCTTAACAGGACATAGATCCGTCTGGTACGATTGTCTAACGATTCCGTCAATAATAACACTCCTAACTAGTTCTTCTCTGCTTTTACCTGAGCCCGGATTCGTTCTTTCAGATCGACCGCTTTATCTTTCAATCGCGGAGACACTGCATTACTACCAATTATATTCGATAACATTTGCAACGATTCTCTATATTTTTCTAACTCAAATGCAAGCTCTGCCAATAGATAACTCACCGTCATCTCATCCATTCCACTCATTGGAAAACTCTCATTGGAAAATGCCATACGGTAACCATCATATGCATGTTCCAGACACTCCATCTCCTCTTTGTGAAGTGCATCACATTCTTCCGGTGTCATCTTTGGTCCTTCCTTCTCTGCCTTGCCGCGAATCACCCACGCAAGTTTGAGACAGGTATATGCTTTACGGCTGTTCTTCACCCCACCAACTACGTCACACATCAAAACCATCTTATAATGTGTAATTGCCTCATCATAAGAATAACAATCTGTACTCAGCTGCATTCCTTTAAATCTTGCTTGTACCTCTGCCCGCAATTTCTTTCCCTGCGTCGGCATAACATGATTAAAATAACGTGATAATGCTGCATATCCACAATATGGACATACGATCGCATCATACTTTAACGGATCCAGATCTTTATATAATGGACGCAGATCATCATCCTGTCCAATACTTCTTATCTTTCCTGCTCTTACCGCAAGACTTTTAAACTCCTTGTCACAGATTGGACACTTATGCGTCTTTGGGAACAAACACTCTTCTTCTTTAACCACTGGTTCTTTCTTTGTTTCCGCTTTCTTCTCTGCAACTTCCTTCTCTGTATTGTCTGAATAAACTTTGAGATCTGTATTGGCAAATCCAAAATTCTCCAGCCCTGAAAATAAACCCATTCTTCTTCTCCTATTTTGGACGATATGAACTCTTAAGAGACACAATACGATTAAATACCGGTTTCTCCGCAGTCGAATCCTTGGAATCTGCACAAAAATATCCGTGACGCAGGAACTGGAACCGCTCTCCCGGTTTCACATCCGCAAATGCCGCCTCTAACTTGCAATCTTTCATTTCAATCAACGAATTCGGGTTCAAGTTAGAATAATCATCCTTTAATACTTCGTCACCTTCCTGAATCAGATTCTCATAAAGTCTTACCGTTGCATTAACTGCAGTCTTTGCATCTACCCAATGAATCGTTCCTTTTACTTTCCGTCCTTCAAAACCAGAACCAGAACGTGTCTCTGGATCATAAGTACAATGTACCTCAACCACCTTACCATTATCATCCTTCACAAAATCAGTACACTTTACAAAATATGCATTCTTAAGACGTACCTCATTGCCCGGGAACAGACGGAAGTATTTCTTAGGTGGCTCTTCCATAAAATCTTCCCTCTCTATATACAATTCACGACTGAATGAAACCTGACGCACACCAAGTTCTTCATTCTCCTGATTATTATCTACATCTAACAATTCTGTCTGATCTTCCGGATAATTGTCGATCACTAATTTAATTGGATCGATCACTGCCATCATACGTTTTGCCTTCATACGAAGATCTTCCCGGATACAATACTCAAGCATCGCCATATCCGATACGGAATTTGCCTTGGAAATACCAGACAATTCAATAAACATACGGATTGCCTCCGGTGTTACACCCTTACGACGCAATGCACTGATTGATACCAGTCTTGGATCATCCCAGCCATCTACAACACCGTCTTCCACTAACTTCTTGATATATCGTTTTCCTGTAATTACATTCTGTAAATATAACTTAGCAAACTCAATCTGTTTTGGTGGAACTTCAAACTCTAACTCCCGTACTACCCAGTCATATAAAGGTCTGTGATCCTCAAACTCTAATGTACAGATTGAATGTGTTACACCTTCCACTGCATCTTCGATCGGATGTGCAAAATCATACATTGGATAAATGCACCACTTATCTCCTGTATTATGATGTGTCATTCTTGCAATTCGGTAAATAACCGGATCTCTCATATTAATATTCGGAGACGCCATATCAATCTTAGCACGAAGTACTTTCGAACCATCTGGAAACTCTCCATTCTTCATACGTTCAAACAGATCCAGATTCTCCTCAATACTACGATTACGGTAAGGACTCTCTTTGCCAGGTTCTTTGAGGGTTCCACGATATTCACGGATCTCTTCTGCAGAAAGATCACAGACAAATGCTTTGCCCTTCTTGATCAGCTTAATTGCACCTTCATACATCGCATCAAAATAGTCAGAGGCATAATATACATGATCTCCAAAATCAGCTCCTAACCACTTCACATCCTCTAAGATAGAGTCAACAAATTCAGATTTCTCTTTGGTTGGATTGGTGTCATCGAAACGTAAATTGAATGTTCCATTATACTTCTTCGCAATACCCGAATTCAAGATAATAGACTTTGCATGTCCGATATGCAGATATCCATTCGGCTCTGGTGGGAATCGTGTTACAATCTTCTTATAAGTTCCCTCTTCTAAATCCTTATCAATAATCTGTTCAATAAAATTCTTTGATACAACTTCGCCTTCCATGCCGTTACTCCTTTTCCGTCAAAAATATTCCATAATTAATGATTACTTTATCACATTTGCAATAGCTCGTCAATGAATCAATCTTCACCACGTCATTAGAATTCGTAAAAAAAGCAAAAAAGTACTTTACAACCTGTGAATATTTTGCTATTATAGACAAGTCGCAATGACAAGCTGGCGTGGCACAGTCGGTAGCGCACCTCATTGGTAGTGAGGAGGTCACGGGTTCGATTCCCGTCGCTAGCTTTTATATCAAAAAGGTTAGTTCTTAATAAGAACTAACCTTTTTATTTTCCCTGTTCCAAATATAACTTCTTTACTTTGTCCCGGATTCGCTGCACGGCATTGTCAATCGACTTTGGCTGTTTTCCAATCTGCTCTGCAATCTCCGCATAAGACAATCCTTCCAGATAAAGTGGAAGAATCTCCTGCTCCATCTTACTCAAATGTGACTGCAATAATTCCTCTATCCGTGAAGTGTTCTCCTGATCTAACACTACATGTTCCGGATTCGAATTACGATCCGCCTCTAAGTTCTCTATCAATTCCGCCTCTTCTTCATTCCCTTTACTGTAGAATGAAATATAGGTGTTCAGCGGCGAATGTTTTTTACGATTTGATGCCTTGATCGCACTATAGATCTGCCGGTCAATACAGACCTTGGCAAATGTATAGAATGACGCAGTATTGTCATCCTTGTAATTCTGCACCGCTTTGAACAGACCGATCATCCCCTCCTGTGATAAGTCCTCCGTATCTGCTCCGATCAGATACAGGGTACGGATCGACTTCTTCACAAGCGGAGAATACTTCTTCAACATATATTCAGTTGCATCCTGATTGCCCTGTCCTGCCAATCGGATTACTTCCTCATCGGTTAAATTCTGGAATTCTCCGTCCATTTCTATCCTCATTTATTCTGCTGCTGTCGTATCCGGCTGATCCGGCTGTGCAATTACCTCTGTTGTACTTTCTGTCGTTGCCTCTGTGGTTGCTTCCGTTACCGGCTGCGTCGTTGCTTCCGTGGTCGCCTGCGTTACTGCTTCTGTTGTTACACTCGTTGTATCAGGTGCCTGCGTTGTCGCCTGTGTTGTCTTGGTATCATTCTTCACCTTATTCGTGATATCCTCGATACTCTTTTCTAAGTTTTCTTTCTGTTCATCCTTCTTTGAAGACGACTGTGTGGTTGCTTCCGTCTCTTCTGTACGGAACCATTTGCTCTTTTCTGTTGTAGCCTCAGAGGTAATCTCTGTATCATTTTTCTTGGATTTGCTTCCACTACCCACACTATTGACGATCAATGTGATAAATCCTAAGAACAGGCAGGCAACTACGATCAGAACTAAGATCATTAAAATGGTCTTTAACATATCCCGGTTCGGCATCACACGGTCATCCTCTGATTGCTTATTCTTGTTCTTCTGTTCCTTTGCCCGCTGTGCTCTTGACTTTGCCGCCTGCATTTTCTTCTCTTCTTTCAATTGCAAACGCTGTTCGTCCTTCTCAAATTCTTCATCGTATTCATTCAGATCAAAATCGACGATATCAAACGCATCCGATTGATCTGCGTTCTTCTTATCTTTCTCCATAACTAAGCACAAACCTTCCTATTCTCTACATCATACGCTGTCTTACAATCTCATATGCCAGTACACCGGCTGCAACCGATGCATTCAAAGAATCAATATCACCTTTCATCGGAATAGACGCAATATAGTCACACTTTTCTTTTACAAGACGGCTCACACCACTGCCCTCATTTCCGATAACCAAACCGATCGGCCCGGTCAGATTATGACGGTACATCACCTCACCGTCCATATCCGCACACACAAACCAGATTCCCTGTTCCTTTAACTCTTCTATTGTCTTTGCAATATTCGTCACCTTTGCAACAGGCGTATAATTGATTGCCCCCGCAGAAGCCTTTACAACAGTTGCTGTAAGTCCTGCTGCTCTCCGTTTCGGAATGATCACGCCATGTGCACCACACAGATTAGCTGTACGAATAATAGCCCCCAGATTATGTGGATCTTCAATCTCATCCAATAAAAAGATAAATGGTGCCTCATCCTTCTTTCTGGCTGCTTCTAAGATATCCTCTACCGTTGCATAATCATATGCAGCCGCCTGTGCGATCACGCCTTGATGTTTGCCCGTCTCTGACATCTGATCCAATCGTTCCTTCGTCACATAATTCACGATCGTATCCTGCTTTCTTGCAAGAGACTTAATCGTATTCACCGCACCATCATGGCATCCATCCAACACATATAATTTATCAATTGTCTTACCGGAACGAAATGCCTCTGTTACTGCATTTCTTCCTTCAATCGTATATTCCTCGTATCTCATAATCTCTCCTCTATCGAATGGCGTTCCGCCTTACTCTGCTTCCTGCAATGCATCTAGTCCCATCTTAACAACATCCGTCAGACGCTCAAAGTCTTCTTTCAGATACAGATACCCAAGCACCGCCTCAAAACCGGTCGCCTTACGGTATTCCGTCCGCGTTGCATTCTTCGCTTTGGTATAAGAATTGGCATTTCTGCCACGCTTATAGATATCCCGTTCCTCTTCTGTCAAATGTTCCTTCAATGCCATGATCATCTTTGCCTGTGCCGGAGCACACACAATCTTACTGACATCCTTATGATATTTGTTCACCTGCTTATTCACCTGGCTCACTTCCATTGTGCGTATCATAATATCAAATACACTGTCTCCAATATACGCTAACGCCAATGGCGAATACAACTCCGGTTGTCCGTGTTCAATATGAAAAATGTCTTTGAAGTACTGAAAACTTCCTGTCTCACTCATACGATCATCCCATCTGTGCCATTATGCACGTTTCCATTTGACACCTTCTCTGGTATCTTCCAAAATGATTCCCTGTGCCGCTAACGTGTCACGGATTTCATCTGCTCTTGCAAAATTCTTTGCCTTTCTTGCAGCCTGACGTTCTTCGATCAGTGCTTCAATATCACTGTCTAATATCTCTTTCTCTACCTTTGTGATAATACCTAATACATCACAAAGCTGACGAATGGTATCTAATGCTTTCTCAACCAGACTTTTTGCACTCTCAGCAGTAATATTCGAATTTGTGAACTTCACAAGCTCAAATATGGTAGAGATTGCATCCGCAGTATTGAGATCATCTTCCATTGCCTGTTCAAACTTTGTAACATATTCTGCAAGCTGTCCTTCTAATGCCTTCTCTTCCTCAGTCAGTTCCCGTTCCTGTGCTACTTCTTTTGTATCTTCCAAACGGGATACCGCATTCAGAATACGCTCCAAAGAAACCTTTGCAGACTCAACCAATGTATCCGAGAAGTTCAACGGACTTCTATAATGTGCACTTAAGATGAAGAAGCGGATTACCTGCAATGGATATTTCTTGCCAATGTCACGGATTGTAAAGAAGTTACCAAGGGATTTGGACATCTTCTCACCATCAATCTTTAAGAATCCATTGTGCATCCAATATCTTGCAAATTCTACATCATTTGCCGCCTCACTCTGTGCAATCTCGTTCTCATGATGAGGGAAGATCAGATCTTCTCCACCGGCATGAATATCAATAATATCTCCGATATACTTCTTTGACATAACCGAGCATTCCAAATGCCAGCCTGGTCTACCCTCGCCCCATGGTGATGGCCAGGAAGGTTCGCCCTCCTTCTTTGGCTTCCAAAGTACAAAGTCTAAGAAATCTTCTTTCTCATCCTCACCAGATACTTTAAGCTGATGCTTCTCATCTCTGTGTCCAGCCTCTAGATCATCAATATTCTTCTTTGATAACTTACCATATCCCGGAAAACTTCTGGTACGGAAATATACAGTTCCATTCACCTCATACGCATGTCCCTTCTCAATCAGGACTTTGATCATCTCAATCATATCCGGGATCTCCTCAGTTGCCTTCGGATGTGTTGTTGCCTCCATTACATTCAGGTCATGCATATCTTTCTTCACTTCTTTGATATAACGTTCCGAAATCTCAGAAGAAGTCACACCTTCCTCAATCGCACGCTTAATGATCTTATCATCCACATCTGTAAAGTTAGATACGTAATTCACATCATATCCTTTGTATAACAGATATCTTCTAAGTGTATCAAACACGATCATCGGACGCGCATTACCAATATGAATGTAATCATATACGGTTGGTCCACATACATAGATTCCCACCTTATTGTCCCGGATTGGAACAAATTCTTCTTTCTTTCTTGACATTGTATTATAAATCTTCATTTTCCTATTTCCTTCCCTTGGGAACTAATTTCCCATATTCTGTCCTGTTAATATCTTTCAATAGTATATTTTTAACCGATTCATTTGTCAACAAGATTCAAACGATCTCTGCAAACCATATCTTATCCCGTAACTGTCCATTCTTTCCAAACAGTTCCTCTGCCATCTGTTCCACCGATATCGTACGGTATCTTTCCTGCATTGTCTCCGATGAAAGTTCCGTTATCTTCTCCCATCCGTTATCTGCCCGATAGCATCCCGTATTCTCCGGTAAAACGGCATCTTCAATCCGCAATCCCTCATAGCCATCTGACAGACGTTGACACTGCTTGGAAAACAGTTGTAAAAATGCCGTTACATCCACTACACGGATCATATACGGAAATGACTTCCACCATCCTGCTGTCTTTCCAAAATACCAGTTCGCCGCCCATTCCGTCTGATCCTCTTCCATCCAGAATGACTGCTCAATCCTCGGATATTCATCATCCATAGCATATGCAAAATATCCCATTACATTCTGTTCTTCATTCAACACAAATACGATATTTCCCTGTTGACACGCCTTTTCCTTATATAACATTCGGAAATATGATTCATCATGCACGGGTGCCACCAGATAATGCTGCTGTATCGCATGATCCAACGTTCCGAATATCTGTGCCAGCCGTCGTCCATCCTGATTCCGTATCAACGTTTCGAATGTACAAAACGAATATGGCATGATCTGTGCCGCAGATAACTGTGCGATCTCAATCTCACATCGTTCCTCTTCCTTCACACTGACAAACCCAAATGGTTCATAATACCGCACATCTGCAGGCATCAGATACGTAAACGGCTCCTGTTCCTCTCTCATATCCAGCAATGCCTGTTGTAACAGATCCCGCATTATTCCGCGTCTTCGATATCTCTCATCCGTTGCTACCCCGACAATATAATGAAGAATCCTCTCCTGCATTCCTACATGACACAGATAGGGATTCAAATGCAGCATCCCTTTGTCCTGTTCTAAATAAACCCGGTTGTTCGGATATACATTTTCAAAGTAAAATTCCTCATAGGCTTCCGGGTCATGAAAGCACTGTCTCCATAAGTTTCTTGCAATCTGTAGTTCCATCTTATGCCTGTCCTCTAGGGCATCCACCGCAGCCATTGCACCGATTCACTGTCACATCTAATACATCTTCGTATCCATAATTGGCAACCGTCTCTAACAAACAGATAGCCTGAGAGCTGATTCCCTCGCCACTTCCGGTAAATCCAAGCCCTTCTTCCGTTGTTGCTTTGATATTTACCTGATTCTCCGAAATACCAAGAGCCTCCGCAATCGTCGTTACCATATCTGGAATAAACGCTGCCATCTTCGGACGTTGTGCTATAATTGTGGCATCAATATTGCTGACGATATATTGCTGTTCATCCAACAGCCGTTTCACATGGCGGAGCAGCTGAATACTGTCTGCTCCTTTGTATCTCTCATCCGTATCTGGAAAATGTTTTCCGATATCTCCTAATGCTGCTGCACCAAGCAACGCATCCATGATTGCATGTGTCAGTACATCTGCATCGGAATGTCCTAACAATCCCTTCTCATACGGTATATTTACACCACCTATAATCAATTTTCTTCCTTCCACTAACTTGTGGACATCATATCCCATTCCTACCCGCATCATCTTTCTCCTATCTCTGTTTCAAGTATTCCAACAAAAACTCATACACTCTCTTCGTCGAAGATATCGATAGCCTTTCTGCTGTTGTATGAATATCCAGTATATCCGGCCCCATAGATACACAATCTAATTCGGGAATCTTTGCTGCTAACAGACCACATTCCAATCCTGCATGAATTCCCTCTACGACCGGTTCTTTGCCATATAACTTCTTATATAACTCAACTACTTTTGGACGCACAACCGACTCCTCTTTGTACTCCCATGCCGGATATTCTCCTTTGATCTCCAATTCTCCGCCAGATTCCAATGCCAGACATTCTAATTGTCTTGCTACATATTTCTTTCTCGTTGTCACACTGCTTCGGATCGCATGTTGTGCATACAGATGTTCTTCCCGTAATTCCAATATACCAAGATTCAGGGATGTCTCAACCAGCCCCGGAACTGCCATGCTCATATTCTGGATTCCATTTGGAACAGCCATCAGATATGCTAATATATGAAACAGACTTCTGTCATCTACGACTAACTGCTTGCATGGTTCTCCATTCTCCTGCACCTGTAAAGACACCGTAATCCCCGCATCCGACTGAATATATTCCTTATGAAGAATCTGATTGTATTCCTCGATCAGCGTGGCAAGCCGCTCCTTCTCCTCCGGCTCTACACCAATAACTGCCTGTGCCTGTACCGGAATGGCATTGTCTTTCTTACCACCTTCTAAGGCTTTCAATGATAACGACACTTCTTTACTCAGCGCATACAATACACGCCCGATCACTTTATTCGCATTTGCTCTTTCTTTGTCAATCTCACAGCCGGAATGACCGCCAACTAACCCGGCAACCTCCAACGTATACCAACATTTCTTTGCCGATTCCTGCCATACCACCGGTAATGTCACAATTGCAGACATTCCTCCTGCACAGCTGCTTAAAAAGATTCCCTCTTCTTCCGAATCCAAATTCAGCATACAATGTCCTTTCAGCATAGAAAGATCAATTCCATTTGCCCCTTCCATTCCAACTTCTTCCGACACGGTTATGATATATTCCAGTGGCGGATGCGCAACCGTCGCATCATCTGCAATGGCAAGCATATAGGCTACTGCAATTCCATCATCGCCACCAAGCGTTGTATCAACGGCATAGACATAATCCCCATCTACCGCAAGCTGTAATCCATCCTTTTCCATGTCGATACTGCTTCCTGCTTTCTTCTCACACACCATATCCATATGTCCCTGCAAGATAACCGGTTCTTCCTTCTCGTACCCCGCACTAGCCGGAATCTTCATCACTACGTTATATAATGCATCCTGATACACTTCAAATGCATGTGCATTAGCAAATTGTACCAAATAATCACTAATCTGTTTCTCATGATAAGAACCTCTTGGAATCTTACTGATCTCTTCAAAATAATAAAATACTTTCTCCGGTTCTAAATTCGATAAAACACCCATGTTACTGCCTCCTGCGAATCTATTAAATACAGTGTATCCCATTTTGTCGTAAAGTATAGCACAAACCTTATAAAATTGCCACTTTTACTATTCACCTATTTTTATCAAAAGTACATCATCTCACCTGCCGGCTCAATGATGTATATTCGTCCCATACACAAAAACAGGTTGACAAACTACATGTTCATCAACCTGTTAAAAAAATTCAGTCTCATTTTTCTTTATGAGCGGTAATCTCCATTAATCTTGACATAATCATATGTCAGATCGCAGCCCCATGCCTTAGCTGTAGCATCACCATCATGCAAAGAAATGTTAACAAAGATCTCATCCTCCGAAAGGATCTCTTTGGCAAGCTCCTCCGAGAATTCCACACCGGCACCATTCCGGCATACCGGAAGAACACCCTTTGCAGATGCAAGATCCACATCTACCCTGTTAATATCAAACTCTGCCTCCGCATAACCAACTGCACACAGAATTCGCCCCCAGTTTGCATCCTCACCGAACATCGCACATTTAAACAATGGCGAACGGATGACGCTCTTTGCCACAATAATTGCAGTATCCAGATCCTTTGCCTCCGAAACGGTACACTCAATCATCTTTGATGCACCCTCACCATCTGCAGCTAACATCTTCGTCATATTCATCATAACGATATATAATGCCTGTTTAAATGCTGCATATGCTTCATCTTCTTTGTTAATCTCCGGATTGCCTGCCAATCCGTTTGCCATAACCAACACCATATCATTGGTTGAAGTATCTCCATCAATACTTAAACAATTATATGTAATCTTCGTAATCTCTGAAAGAGCTTTCTGAATCAATTCTTTTGATATCACTGCATCCGTAGTCACAAAATTAAGTGTCGTTGCCATATTCGGATGAATCATGCCACTTCCCTTTGCCATACCTCCAAGAGTACAGGTTGTCCCGTTCACCTCAAAGGTAACTGCCACTTCCTTTGGCACCGTATCGGTTGTCATAATGGCATTGACCGCCTTGGTATTACCATCATAAGAAAGACCTTCCGCTAACTCTTTTATATGACTTTCGATTGGCTCAATCGGAAGGATCTGTCCGATCACTCCTGTGGATGCAACCATGACTTCATCTGCCGCAATGCCTAACTCCTTTGCAGCTAACTCCGTCATTCTCTGCGCTTTCTCTTCGCCATCTGCATTACAGGTATTCGCATTCTTTGAATTGGCAATGACTGCACGGGCTTTTCCATTCGTTGCTGTTAAATGCTTCTTCGTTACAAGAATTGGTGCACCCTTTACCTTATTCGTTGTATATACTGCTGCTGCATTACACTCTACATCACTTACCACTAAGGCAATATCGTTCTTATTCTTATCCTTATTCAATCCGCAGTTCAGTCCATTGGCACGAAATCCCTGTGCCGCACAGACGCCACCTTCTACATATGTATATCCTTCAAACTGTTCTTTCATCTGCCTAATTCCTTTCTGTAAATAAACTTATGGGGTTATTGTACTACTTTCAGACGGTGCGTCAAGTGATTTTATAATATTACTGGTCACTCAACATCTAGTTTGTCTCGGATATAATCATAGACATCCTCATAGGTTGTATTCGTTATGCCTAAATTCGTAGAAAATGCATAGATTCTTTCATGCCCCTGTCTGCAACATATATAATAATGATCTTTACGATCAATAATCCAGTAATCATCCGGCAGACCCTTCTCCCGCATCTTTAAAGTTTCTGTTATAAATGTCAAGTCTTCCCATGATTCATCGACGAACATAATCTTGTCACTAGAAAGAAAACGTAAGCACCATAACCAATCCTCATTCCATGGAATACGGTTATCATACATCCTCTGCTTAATCCTCTCACAGTCTTCCTCGCCCAGAGCATCTTGTCTCTTTATATGTTGTAACAAAACCTTCTGTTTCCTTTCCTTTTTAAGTTCCGTGTCCCTTTGAGATATCACATATTCCGATTCTTCTTTTTTCTTGATTATTTCACTTCTTTCTTTTCGTATATATTTCTTAAAAAAATTCTTTATTATCACATACATTATTACAATTAAACTACTTATATCTAATGCTATTATTCCATTACTCAATGGCATAAAACAAGGTCGTATTACCTTTGAATAATCATTTCTGTCTATTGCAATTTCAACCACATCATTTTTACTTTCGTTATATGCGACTGAAACATCATAAGCACAATACTCTATTCTCTTTATCTTATAACTTATATCTGCTCTTCTTATAACAAATCCGCCCGGCCCACGAAATTCAATTAAATATTCATCTATATTCGTTATAGTTCCGAATGATAATATATAATCATCCTGACATAGCCTGTACTTATAATAGTCTGTTTCACAGCCTATTATGGTTATAAACAAACAAATTAGTGCACACAATATAAGTATAGTATCTTTTTTCATAACCCCACCATTCCAGTCTGTCTATTCTGCTTTTAATACATACTCTATTTTTTCCTCACTCAGTATCAGATGTAGTAACATTCTATCATCCGATGTCATTAAACCACACCTCCTCCCAAACAAAAATCCTCCAAAAACAATAATATGTACATCTTACTGCATTAAATCTATATAATAATCATTATAGTTATCAGGATTTACATATACCGTCACTTTGTCACCAACTTCTACACTTCTTGTTTCCTCCATCTGATCACTTTCGTACACTCTTCCTCCGCTATCTAATTTACAAGTAAATGTTATGTAATCAAACTCTGCTTCCGGTTCGCGTTTCAACTGTATAATTGTTGCTTTTAATGGTTTCGTACATATCTTTTTCATTTTAATACACTTGTTTGAACATATATGATCTTTCAATAATAATAAGAGAACCGCACACAAGAATAAAATGACTACAATCAGTGAAACTAACAAAAGATTACCCGGATGATATAATAATAAAATAATTAATACAATGCACAATTTAATTAAAAGTTTCTTTAAATCTATATTATTTAGATCCATACAATCTCACCCTACTCTTCTTTATGTTCGCCTGCCAGCCTGGATTCTCTTTTCTCCATTTGCTTTTTATAATCTTCCCGTTCTCTTAACATACACCCAATTGCCATAAGCACAGATGCCCACTGCCATAAAGGTATCGATATTTGCATACGCACAATCGCTCCTGTTTTATTATTTACTGCTATTTCCGTCGAGTCCCTGACATAATCAAACAAATCCAATTGTACATAATCAATATATGTTTCACCATTATTCTCAAACGAAATATATGTTTCCTCTTCCTTAGCAGATACATGTGCAACTTCTTTTATGGTCGCCTTGATCAAAGTATAATCCTTGATGTTTTGTTTGACATCTTTTATGTCCACATATTGAGGAAATGTAATTAAAATCCATGGAGTAACTAAAAACACAATCAATCCTATTACCTTAAGAATATGCCTTTTTCTCATAATCCTCATACACCTTCCTCATATATTTTGTCCATATCAGAAATTGCCTTTACAGCACCGACGACCTTAGTAAAATATCTGTAAATTCTGAAGACGATATTTTATTCAATATCTATACAAATATCCATTCAAACTAATCTTTCTAATACCCTAATTGTTTTCCTACATACTCATAACAAATGCGATATAAAAATGGATAAAATCCTATAATCATTAACATAATTACAAATAAAACAATTTTTCTTTTCCCCATTTTCCATATAATTGAGTATTGCAAAACCTTGAGTATTTTCAAAAAGATTATTTCTTCAAAGCCCACAATCTGTGCTCTGACAGTCTTTCCATTCTGCAAACAAGTCTTTTTTAGCAGTAACTTACCAATCGTGTTTATGAATGTGCCTGTTAAGCACATCAATAATATAAGTCCATAAACAATTACTTTTTCCATAATAATATTTCTCCCCATTTCGTATCAGAGATAGAAACACTCTATCATTTAATGTCATTATTCATGTGTCCCTCCAAGCAAAGACTCTCTAAAATGTAATCATATATA
The DNA here is from genome assembly GCA_902762905.1 of uncultured Lachnospiraceae bacterium. GTDB lineage: Bacteria > Bacillota > Clostridia > Lachnospirales > Lachnospiraceae > CAG-590. The sequence continues at coordinate 17,294 of CACWQE010000048.1, forward strand.
TCTGTATACGACGTATTCGTTATGCCCAGATTTGTAGAAAAACAATATATCCTTAAAGAATTTTGACTTTGACAAAAATAATTGTTTCTTTTTCCAATTACACAATATTCCGTAGGTAAGCCCATCTCTCTAAGCCTGGTTGTCTCACTAACAACTGAATTCTCTCCTTCCAATGGCAGTAATCCTATACTTGGCAAACTATTTTCAGATATATTCGCAATGCACCAAATATAATCATCATTAACTGCAATATTATATAAATGTTGTATTGTATCAAAATCATAAAAGATTTCTTTGTCTATCTCCACTTTTTTCATCTTTGTTAAAATCTTTTGTTGTTTTTCTTTCTTTTCATCTTGAATGATCCCCTGCTTATACCTCTTCTCCGCACCTAGCACTTCGTATGTCCTGTGATCCATTTTTTCAATGATTCTTTTCATTCTATATATTAAAATACTAAAGCAGATTATACATACTATATATATTGCAAGCAACATCAATATTTTATATTTAACTTCTTTAAAAATTGCTGGTTCTAATGTACAAACAGAAACCTTATAATAATCTGAACTTTTAACCGCAATCCTTAATCTGTCACCAGATTTACCCTCTTTCAACGAATACACCTGACTCGTATATACGTTATCTTCTATCTGATATAAAACGGTTGTCCGCATGTAATACAGTCCGCTATCGTCTGTTGTAACTGCGGTACGGTTATTCTCTGCATCATACTCATATGTAGTATCTCCTGTCCTGATCAGGCGGTTCCGACAGTCATACACGAAGGCATCTTAATGCTGTTACTATAAAAACAATTACATTTGCTCCTACTACTATATAATTACATATTGCCGGACACCTTAAATACAGGTTACTATATTGATTCGGAAACAATTTATCAAATAGAATTTTATAATTTGTATAATCAGCATCTACTACCACATCAACACCATCTGCATTCTCGATACATTGCATCATATATCCTTTTTCATACATTGGAATCATTATTTCATCTTTAAATGCATACACAGTACCATTATCAAAGTATGTACAGGTATATTTTAATATCTGCATAGTGCTTAAAGCAAATATAACCCTTGTTTGATCCAAACAAATTCTAGCTTTAATTACTACTCCGTGCTCATATAAATAATTGTTTCTATATCGTTCTTTATAAGAAAACCAAAATAATGGACATATCAGAATCAAGCATATGCCACATATAACTCCATAAGCAGCCACGTCGTTATTTGCATATATCAATACACCAAACTGTCCTAACAACAGAATACAGTTTGCCACCAATACAAATGGTTGTTCACTCACTCTAATATATCTCACTTATTTCTCTCCTCATCGTACTTTTCTTTTAAATATAGTGCTATAGTGATATAATCGCCCCCACCAGGAATTAGTCCTGCTAAATCCTTTCCAATATTCATCCATGTTTCTATTGCTTCATTGCTACAAGGATCATACTGTGATAAATCATATATGCATAATCCTATATCATAACTTCCTATAGTTATGCTTATAACAAGAGTGACCGGATTGGGAATTGTAATATTTATGCATGACAAAATATATGACATATCAGAAATAAAATTATGCTGTTTATTGGTTTCACTAACATATGTTCTCTCCAACCCAAACGGATCGAGATAACGAAGTGGATTTCCTTCCACATAAGCGTATCGATTCAAACTGCTGATCCGCTCTAAGGTTCCGGTTAACACATCCTGATTCAGAAATCTTCTGATATCTACATTATAGTAACGAGCTCGCATATAATACAGTCCACTTTCATCTGAAGCAACACCATATTGTCCATTATATAAGAATGCTACCAGTCGCTCTTTCTCCTTGCTGATAATCTGTCCATATGGTGAATATTCATAGGAAGCTATCTTCTGACCTTTATCATCTGTTAATACCATTGTACTTCCTACATTGTTAAAGTGGTACGTTAAGTAGTCTGTTCCATCATCCTGTGCAGTAAGACCATTGCCATAGAAATAGTACGTGGTATTATCTTCTGTGGTACTCTGCAGCACCTGACTTAACTTTCTGTCAATATATATATCTAATACTTACCGTATCTACTTAGGATGTGAGGAGGAACTACCCTGTGCTGGGATGATTCTGTTAATGTATTTAAAATCAATTCACTTTCCACCCAAGTTTTTTTCTAATTCTATACAAATAAAAACAATATATATATGGGTATACTAATATGTATACTAATAGTAATCCTATACAAAACAACAACGTCATAAAATCAATTATACCATTCCAATTTGTGGCAATATACCCAGATACAATCAATAATATTATTGAAAGAATACATAGAACTTTCCTTCCATTACTGTCCATATTAGTTCCCTCTCTAACTACATACTTTCCATACACATGTATAACAACTTTTTTTCCCAACTTATCTTTATCATCGTATGGTATTGCATACTATAATGTACCCATAACAGTGGACACACGAATTAGTGTAGTACCCGTTTTACAGACACCCACACAAGACGCGCCCCTGTTCCTAGACACCGTTCCCA
>CACWQE010000049.1 GCA_902762905.1 uncultured Lachnospiraceae bacterium
ACATTTATCATAAGCAGGTACTTCAGAACCGCCGGTACTCGGCGAGGTGTTTTCGAGCCTAGTACCGCTGCGTGTGATGAGTAGCGAGAGCGTGCCTGCTATGATATGTTATATCCCAAACAACCGATTTGAAACCTAATGTTTCGCGCGTCCGTCCTCACTTACGCTGTGCAAGGGTTATAGGTATTGGGGCATGTGTGTAAGCACATAATCCGCAATCCCCATACAGCATGTGAAACCAAGCGTAAGAAACATGAATACGATCGACCATCCATCATATTGGAATTGTACGGTGCTGCTTCGTGCATTTGCAACAAGGATCTCAATTCCAAGAAGGATAAGTGCAACCGGCCAGCAGTCTAATATGATGGTATAATCAAGTCCCGGGATGAATAATTGGAGTAGAAGTACAATGCCAAGTACAACCAGGATACTTCCGAAGGTAGTGGTTCCAACTCTATGCGTTTTCATTTGAATTGTCCTCCTTTTTCGATGTATCTAGCTGCTCGACAGGTATAGCGTCTGTTGTCTGACTGCTTTCTGAAGAAGCGGTAGATTCTTTTTGTTCCTGGTGTGAAGTCATAGGAATAGTTTCTTCATTTTCTAGTTCCTCGTATTTGCCACGGATCAAATGAACACCGAATACGATTAAGAAGACAGAGAGGACGATAGCAGGAACCTGGCGTACAATATTGAGAATAAAATAGTATTGCTCAGGATCAAGGATCTGATACAGCCAGTTACTTCCGATGCTGCAGAGAGAAGCAGCACCAATAAAGATTAAAAGGATGGCAACGGCATTGCGGTAACGTTTTATAAACTGTTCTTTGTTCTTGACAAAACCATCTACAGGCAGAATCAGTTTGTCTTCTATGGAATGAAAATCCTCTTCAGAGAGCGACTTCAAGTTATGCGTGTTAAAGAAGCTATAGAACCAGATAATAGGTAATAAAAATATAATCGCATCTAAAGAGAAGAAGGAAGCCATCGCAATGCAGCCCCAGAACAACGCCATGATGCTTAATCCCATCTTACGGAATCCCATATAAAGTTCACCGGCTCCCGGTATGAGAGATGCAACAAATAATAAAAATCCTTTTTTCTGTTTTGTCATAATGAAAACCTCCATTTTATATTCGATATTTCTTAAAATATATTATTTCTTATCCTGTTGAGAAGGGGAAGATTCCTTCTTGTTGGATGAATCCGATTGGGATGGTGTGCCATCCTTTTTCGGTAATTTAGATCCAATCGTCATGATCTGTTTGGAAAAGCTTTGCAGCCATTTGGTGATCGTAGTACTGTTATTCGAAAAATGATCTGTAATCGCATCGGTCACATCAAGCTGTGTCTGTGTATTTGCTCTTGGCTGAGGTGTAACGATCGACTGGCTGAATGATGCTGCAAATAACAATAGAAGAGAAGCAGCAACGGCAACAGTGACACGGCAGCTATACAGGAAGAATTCCATACGTTTGGATATTCTTCTTGGTGTGGCCACAATCTGCATATCCGGTTGTGCGACACGTGTCAGTATTTGTTCTTTTAAGTAGGCTGGCATCCGGTTCGAACCTGCATCCGGTATCTCGTCTAATTCATAAGAATGTATGAGATGTTCTTCTTTCATATGCTGTTCTAATAGGTTGGCTTGTTTGATGGACTGATCATCTAATGAATGTTCGTCCGAAGCCATATCTTCTAATAATTGTAGAAATTCTGCATCTGTCATGGTGCCCTCCTTTCCCGATCTTGTAATAGTTCCTTTTGCAATAGCTTCTTGAGCATTGCTTTGGCACGATAGATCTGTGTCTGTATAGTCTTTACATTATTATTGGTTGTCTTCGCAATCTCTGCTGCCGTCCGTTCCTCATAAAAGTGCATTCTTGCAACTTTGTCATAAGGCGGTTTTAACTGTTTGCAGGCAGCTAATAATTGCTGCATGGTTTCCTGCTCTAAATACGAATCTTCAATCAGGGATGTTTCGTCTGCCTGTTCTAGGTAGGTGTCCTCGGTTGGCAGAATACGACGTCCCGAATTTTTCAGATAGTCCAGACATTTGCGGGAAGCAATCTTACAGATCCAGGCTTTCTCGTATGTACGGTCAAACTGATTCAGGTTCCGGTAAGCAGACAGGAATACTTCCTGAGTCAGATCTTCTGCATCAAAGGGATTCTGGCAGGTCTTATAACAGATGGAATATACCAGATTGCCGTACTGGTCGAGCAGGTACTCAAAATATTCAGTTTCTGTGATATGATCGCCTCCCTTCTTTGCGCTTACACCTATTATAACGAGCGTCAGGAGAAAATGTCTTCAAAAAAATTCTTAAAATGTAAAATAATTATAAAAATGGTGTTACAAGGCCATTTATACAGAAAAAATGAATGGAAATTGTTATTAATATTTGATAAAAAGTCACCATAAGCAATTGAAGAATAGCAGGAATTGTCTTATAATACATATAAGTATGTCCAATAGGACCATTTCAGGAGGAAAGTTATGATTAACACATTAGTAGAGAAGATTTCAACATTGAATGCGCCAGTAGTGGTAGGTTTGGATCCGATGCTTGCTTATGTACCAGAGCACGTACAGAAGAAAGCATTTGAGGAATATGGAGAGACATTAGAGGGAGCGGCAGAGGCAATCTGGCAGTTCAATAAAGCAATCGTAGATGCAACCTATGATCTGATTCCGGCAGTAAAGCCACAGATCGCAATGTATGAGCAGTTTGGTGTACCGGGACTGGCCGCATTTGCTAAGACCTGCGAATATTGTAAGTCTAAGGGATTGGTTGTAATTGGAGATATTAAGCGTGGAGATATCGGTTCTACCTCTGGAGCATATGCAACCGGACATCTTGGTAAGGTGACCGTAGGAAACAAGCAGTATTCTGGATTTTCTGAGGATTTTGTAACGGTGAATCCATATCTGGGAAGTGATGGCGTGAAGCCGTTTATTGATGTATGTAAAGAGGAAAATAAGGGAATCTTTGTGTTGGTTAAAACTTCGAATCCATCTTCTGGTGAATTTCAGGATCAGTTAGTGGATGGAACTCCATTATATGAATTAGTTGCCCGTAAGGTGAATGAATGGGGCGAAGAATGTATGGGTGATGTCTATAGTAATGTAGGCTGTGTCATTGGAGCGACTTATCCTGAGATGGGTAAGACACTTCGTAAGCTGATGCCAAAGACTTATATCTTAGTACCGGGATATGGTGCACAGGGTGGTAAGGCAGAAGACCTGGTACATTACTTTAATGCAGATGGACTAGGAGCTATTGTAAACTCTTCCAGAGGAATTATTGCTGCCTATAAGCAGGACAAGTATGCGAAGTTTGGCGCAGAGAATTTTGCGGATGCATCCCGTCAGGCAGTGGTTGATATGGTAGAGGATATCACAGGAGCAATTGCAAAGGCCCGGTAGGATCATATAATTCGGTTGCTTAGTGATGAACAATGGTATTTCCCATTGAGGAGTAATATCAATAAGAATGATAGAAACAATTAGGAGTGAATGAAATGAGTGCAGTCAAATTAACAGCAAAAGTACGCAGTCAGAAGAAATTGGCAAGCGACATCTACAGTCTCATTTTATATGTACCAGAGATTGCAGATCAGGCGAAAGCCGGACAGTTTGTATCGTTATATAGCAAGGATGGTGCAAACTTGCTGCCACGTCCGATCAGTTTATGTGAGATTGATCATGAAGAGGGAACGATCCGCTTGGTATATCGTGTCGTAGGAAAAGGAACGGAAGAATTCTCCCATTTAGAAGAGGGTGATTGTGTTGAAGTTATGGGGCCGCTTGGAAATGGATTTACTTTGAAGGACAAGCGTGCTATTCTGATCGGCGGAGGAATCGGAATTCCTCCAATGTTAGAGCTTGCGAAGGAATTGAATTGCGAGAAGAATATTGTGTTAGGATTTCGTGATGAGACTTTCTTATTAGAGGATTTAGAGCCAAGGGGAGAGATCTATATTGCGAGTGAGGATGGCAAGACTGGGGTACAGGGCAATGTTTTAGATGCCATTCGGGAATATGAGATTAAAGGTGATATTATATATGCCTGCGGACCGACTCCGATGTTACGTGCGATCAAGGAGTATGCGTTTGCCAATCATATGGAGGCACAGCTTTCTTTGGAAGAAAAGATGGCATGTGGAATTGGTGCTTGTCTTGCCTGCGTGTGCAAGTCGACAGAGGTAGATGATCACAGCCATGTAAAGAATAAGAGAATATGCAAAGATGGTCCCGTATTTGATGCAGGGGAGGTGGAGTTCTAATGAATCTTTCCGTTAATATTGCAGGAGTAGAATTTAAGAATCCGGTAACAGTAGCGTCTGGAACGTTCGGCTCTGGAGCAGAGTATCACGAATTTGTAGATTTGAATAAGCTGGGAGCTGTTACTACGAAAGGGGTAGCAAATGTGCCTTGGCCGGGTAATCCAACTCCACGAATTGCCGAGACTTACGGTGGAATGATGAATGCAGTCGGACTCCAGAATCCGGGAATTGATGTGTTATGTGGAAGAGATATTCCATTTCTCAAACAGTTTGATACGAAGATCATTGTAAATGTTTGCGGTAAGTCAGAACAGGATTATGTAGAGGTTGTGGAACGTCTTGGAGACGAAGATGTCGATTTGTTAGAGATTAATGTATCATGCCCGAATGTCAAAGAGGGTGGAATCGCATTTGGTCAGGACCCGAAAGCTTTAGAGCAGATTACAAAGGCGGTCAAGGCAAAAGCAAAGCAGCCGATTGTAATGAAGTTAAGTCCGAATGTCACAGATATTACGGTAATGGCAAAGGCTGCAGAAGCAGGTGGTGCGGATGCCCTGTCATTAATTAATACCTTGACCGGAATGAAGATTGATATTAACCGCAGACAATTTGCGCTTGCCAATAAGACGGGTGGTTTATCCGGTCCAGCTATTAAGCCGGTTGCAGTCCGTATGGTATATCAGGTTGCCAATGCAGTGAAGCTGCCGATCATTGGTATGGGTGGTATCTGCAATTATGAGGACGCTATCGAATTCATGATGGCAGGTGCAACGATGGTATCGATTGGTACAGCGAACTTCCATGATCCGTATACAACGATCAAAGTGATTGATGGTATGAAGAAGTTTATGGAAGAAAAGGGTATTGAAGATATCAATGAGATCATCGGCTGTGTGAAGTAGGGAATATTCGCTGCGAATATACGGACATATACAGAACAGATTTAAGTTTCTCCTTCCGAAAAATGAACAACATGTGCTTTACACATGGTTTTTGCTATGGTAGAATGCCATTGTGCGAAATTTGCGCTTTATCAAAGGATAAGACGCTTCATTTTTGGAAGGAGAATTATTTATTATGAAGAAAAAAGTATTAGCAGCAGCACTTTCTTTGGCTTTATGCTTTAGCATGGTAGCGTGTGGAAGTGACAGTGGTAAGAACGAAGACAACCAGGATACAACAGTAGAGCAGGCAGATTCTGCGGAAGCATCCGAAGAGACATCAAGTGACGAGTCAGATCTCCAATATGTACAGGACAAGGGAACACTGATCGTTGGTATTACAGACTTTGAGCCAATGGATTATCAGGATGAGAATGGTAACTGGATCGGATTTGATGCAGATATGGCAACCGCATTTGCCAAGAGTCTTGGTGTGGATGTAGAATTTGTTGAAATCGATTGGGACAACAAAGTATTAGAGTTAGATGCCAAGTCAATTGACTGTGTATGGAATGGAATGACATTAACGGATGAAGTAACATCTTCTATGGCATGTTCGAATGCATACTGCAACAATGCACAGGTTGCAATTGTGAAAAAGGATGTTGCAGATCAGTATCAGACAGTAGAGAGTTTGAAAGATCTTAGTTTTGCAGTAGAAGCTGGTTCTGCTGGTGAAGCAGAAGTGAATGCACTTGGTTATAACTGTACACCGGTTAAGGCACAGGCAGATGCATTGATGGAGGTTGCAGCAGGAACTTCTGACGCAGCCGTAATTGATTCCTTAATGGCAGCTGCAATGGTTGGTGAAGGAACTGGATATGAGGATCTTACATATACAGCAAGCTTTAACAGTGAAGAGTATGGTGTTGGTTTCCGTAAGGGCTCTGATCTGGCAGAGAAGTTGAATACATTCTTTGCAGACAGCTACAAAGATGGCAGTATGAAGACAACTGCTGAGAAGTACGGTGTTCAGGCTGCATTGGTTGAACAGTAGGATAAAGTAAGGCAGGTAAAGGTATGTCAACGATTATGGAACAGATGCCGATTGTATTTCAGGCATTGAATGTAGGCTTTGTGCAGACATTGAAATTATTTTTTGTAACGTTATTAGGAGCATTTCCGCTAGGACTGGTTATTGCATTCGGTTCGATGTCAGGATTTCGCCCCCTTCGATACCTTACGCGGATATTTGTCTGGATCATAAGAGGAACCCCTCTTATGATTCAGCTTTTAATTATCTATTATTTTCCGGGTTTGGTACTTGGTAAGACAATCTGGGGTGGCGGTGAAGACGGAAGATTCTTAGCGGCAGCAGTATCCTTTATAGTGAACTATGCGTGCTATTTTTCAGAGATCTATCGTGGCGGAATCCAGAGTGTACCAAAGGGACAACAGGAAGCTGGTCTTGTGCTTGGCATGACAAAGAGCCAGATCTTTTTCAAGGTCACTTTGCTACAGATGATCAAACGGATCGTACCTCCGATTTCAAATGAGATCATTACCTTGGTTAAGGATACCTCATTGGCACGTATCATTGCGTTACAAGAGATTATCTGGGCAGGTCAGGCGTTCCTGAAAGGCTCTCAAGGAATCTCAGGCCAGATATGGCCATTGTTCTTTACAGCAGTATATTATCTGGTATTCAGCGGTATTCTGACACTCCTTCTTGGATGGCTAGAACGCAAACTGGATTATTTCAAGTAAGGAGGATGGAAACGTGGCAATATTAGAGGTTCGTAATATAGAGAAGAGCTTTGGCTCAACAAAGGTACTTAAGAATATTGATTTTTCTCTGGAACAGGGACAGGCACTTGCTATTATCGGTTCTTCCGGTTCCGGTAAGACTACCTTGCTTCGTTGTCTTAATTTTTTAGAAAGACCGGATAAAGGTAAGATCGTTGTACAGGGAGAGACTTTATTTGATGCAGATGATCCTGCAACGATGAGAGAGAAAGATGTTCGGATGAAACGTCTGCATTTTGGAATGGTATTTCAGTCATTTAATCTGTTTCCACAGTATACGGCATTGGAAAATGTAATGTTGGCAAACCAGTTACTTGAAAAAGAGAAACCAGGATTTAAAGAACATAAGAAAGAGATTTATGCACAGATTGAGGAACATGCGAAAGAGCTGTTAGATAAGATGGGATTGTCTGACCGTGCAGATCACTATCCACATCAGCTATCCGGCGGTCAGCAGCAGAGGGTTGCGATTGCTAGGGCATTGGCCTTGCATCCAGATATTCTGTGTTTTGATGAGCCGACATCCGCATTGGATCCAGAACTTACCGGTGAGGTGTTGAAGGTAATCCGCAGTCTTGCAGATCAGAATACAACAATGGTTATTGTTACACATGAAATGGCGTTTGCAAGAGATGTAGCAGATCAGGTGATCTTTATGGATGAGGGTATCATTTTAGAGCAGGGAGATGCAAGACAGGTGATCGAGCATCCGACACAGGAGCGTACGAAGCAGTTCTTGTCAAGATTTGCAGAGAAATAATAGGTTCGATTGAAGGAGGAATGATGACACATGGAACAGTACAAGAAAGAGTTTATTGAATTTATGATTGATTGTAACGTATTGAAGTTTGGAGATTTTATTACAAAGAGTGGAAGAAAGACTCCGTTCTTTGTTAATACGGGATTTTATCGTACCGGTTCCCAGTTAAAGCGTTTGGGTGAATATTATGCAGAAGCGATCAATAATGAGTTTGGTACTGATTTTGATGTATTATTTGGCCCGGCTTATAAAGGAATCCCACTTACGGTTGCTACTACAATGGCGATTGCAGATATGTATGATGAGGATATCCGTTATTGTTCGAACCGTAAAGAGGTAAAGGATCATGGAGATAAGGGTATTCTTTTGGGAAGCCCGATCGAAGATGGCGACAAAGTTGTGATTATTGAGGATGTAACAACGGCAGGAACTTCCATTGAAGAGACATTACCAATTATTAAAGCACAGGGTGCAGTAGAGATGGTTGGTATGGTTGTATCGGTAGATCGTATGGAACGTGGACAGGGTACGAAATCTGCTTTGAAAGAGATTGAAGAAAAATACGGTTTTAAGACAACTTCGATCGTAACAATGGCAGAGGTGGTAGAACATTTGTACAACAAGCCATATAAGGGAAAAGTTATCATTGATGATACATTAAAAGCAGCAATTGATGCATACTATGAACAGTATGGTGCAAAATAGAATCCAATGCGGAGAGGTATTTGCGATAAGCGAAGATTCAACAAGGAATGGAGGTATCTTATGAGCGAAAAGGTTTACAAGACAATGAGCAAAGTTGGTGCATGGAATATTGTATTTGGAATTGTTATGATCATAGTAGGTCTGACGGTAGGAATTATGCAGATCATTCATGGTGGTAAATTGCTAAGCGATAAGAAAGAGATTATGTTCTAGGAATCTATAAGTAAAGTTACGCAGGATAAGAAGCTTTCGACATATTAGTGTTGGGAGCTTCTTTTCTTTCTGATAAAAGCATCGTGTCTTTTTTGTGAAAATGGGAAATAGGTCTTTTCATATATGGAAAAGTATGTTATAGTAACAATATATGTTGTAGTTTTCAATACTACATCATATTATATGAAAGATATGTTTTGGCTTGTGCATGTGCATAAGTGTTAGAGACAACATAGAGTAAGGAGATATCACATGGCTTATCAGATTATTACAGACAGTTCCTGTGACCTGAGTCCGGAACTTGTGAAGGAGAAACAGTTACACGTTGTACCGTTCTATATATCCTTTGATGAAGAGAATTATTTCAAGGAGAATGAAGAAATCAAGGTGCATGAATTCTATCAGAAGATGGTTGATCATCCAGATGTATTTCCGAAGACATCCCTTCCGTCTGTAGAAGATTATATTGATGCATTTACCCCATATTTACAGAAAGGTATTGATATTATCTGTATTTGTATTACTACTAAGTTTAGTGGGTCATATAATTCTGCATCCACAGCGAAAGATATCTTATTAGAGGATTACCCGAATGCAAGAATTACGGTAATTGATGCAACGGTGAATACGGTATTGCAGGGAATATTAGTATTAGAGGCAGTTCGTATGCAGGAGGATGGCCTTTCTTATGATGAGGTGATTGAAGGAATCGACCGGATCAAAGGAACGGGAAGAATCATTTTCACAGTGGGCAATATGGATTATCTGATTCATGGTGGGCGTGTCGGCAAGGTTATGAAGGTGGCAGTGAATGCTTTGAAGATTCGTCCGATGATCATTTTGAAGGAGGGCGAGATATTCCCATTTGGTGTAGCCCGGAGTAGAAAGAAGTCCATTCAGAAAATATTAGAAAAGACGAAAGCGCATTTTGCAGAGATCAAGGAATCGCCAGATGATTATCAGATTGTAATTGGATATGGATATGATTATGAGGAAGCAGTAGAGTTCAAGAAAGAGTTGCTTGCATCCCTACAGTCTTACTCGAACATTCAGGATGTTGGTATTTTCCAGATCGGAGCCATGATCGGAGTGCATACGGGACCGTATCCACTTGGCATTGGATTAATTCGCAAATATGATCGTTAATTATAATACCTCCTACGAGTACATAGAAAATGTACGAATGGGAGGTATATTTTATTTGTTTTTGTGGAAAAATACGGATAGGACGGTAGGGAATGGTAACAGACGAATGTTGTAAAACTGCACAATTTCTTGTCGAAGGAGTGGCAAAAACGGAGAAAATCTGGAAATATGAGGAAAACGGCTTACGAAAGTTAAATTTTTTTGTTATTATAGTAACAGATGTTAAGTAATGTTAAATTTTAGAAAGAGAGGAGTAAAATGTTTAAAATTGGTGAGTATGTCGTTTATGGAATGAATGGTGTGTGCAGAGTGGAAGAGATTGGACCGATGCCTTTGAACGGTGTGGATAGTGACAAGACGTATTATACATTGCTACCATTATACACCAAGGGAAGTACCGTATTTACACCCGTAGACAATACCAAAGTTAAGATTCGTTCGGTGATCAGTAAGAAACAGGCATTGGAATTAATGGACGAGATGTCAGATGTGGACGAGATCGTAGCAACAGATGACAAGAAGAGAGAGTTAGCTTACAAAGAAGCATTGAAGTCTTGTGATTGTAGAGAATGGATGCGGATCATCCAGACCGTATACAAGAGAAAAGAAGAGCGTTTGGCACAGGGCAAGAAGATGTCGGCATGTGATGAGAGATATTTGAAACAGGCACAGGATAGTCTGTATGGCGAGTTTGCAATTTCCCTTAAGATTGAGAAGAATGAAGTAGAAGATTATATGGAGCAGAGAGCGAATCTCAAAGAGATGGCATCTGCATCATAAGTATATAACAGTTATTTAGACGAAGTAAGGATACCTCAAAGCGAAAGCTTTGGGGTATTTTTTGATTTATAGGAAAGTTCGTCCTTAAAGCAAAAACGCTTCACTATCAGAAATTCAATATGAATCACAGATTTCTTATATATACATTTATGAGGGTACTTGGTAGCATTAAGATAACAATTGAAATAAAGAAAGAGGTTAATCATGGAGAATATATGTGAATTACAACGAGGTGCAGGAATCCTGCTACCGGTGTCGAGTCTTCCGTCTCCTTATGGGATTGGTACATTTGGCAAGGCGGCTTATGCGTTTGTTGACCAGTTAGTAGAAGCCGGTCAACGGTATTGGCAGGTGTTACCATTAGGACCGACCAGCTATGGAGATAGTCCGTACCAGTCTTTTTCGGCTTTTGCTGGAAATCCGTATTTCATTGATCTGGATATGCTGTGTGAAGAGGGATTATTGAAAATAGACGAGATCCGGTACATTGAATGGCAAAAGAACCTGGATCGTGTGGAATACGAATTGTTATGGGAACATCGCTATGTGGTACTCAAACAGGCATTTATCCGAAGCAATCATAAGGAAACCGAAAAGTATCAGCATTTTATGGAAGAAAATGCACAGTGGATTCAGGACTATGGACTGTTTATGGCGTGTAAGGAACATTTCGGAAATGTAGAATGGCTGAAATGGGATAAAGATATCCGGTTCCGACAGCCGGAAGCGTTGCAGCGGTATCGTAAGGCGTTTTCACAGGAAATTGAGTTCTATCAGTTTCTGCAATATAAGTTCTATGAACAATGGAGTCGGCTCAAAAAATATGCGAATGAACATGGAGTAGAGATTATTGGGGATATGCCGATCTATGTTGCATTAGATAGTGTGGATGTCTGGGTGAATCCAAGGTTGTTTGAGTTAGATGAAGAAAGAAAGCCGGTCTGTGTGGCAGGATGTCCACCAGATGCATTTTCAGATGACGGACAGAAATGGGGAAATCCATTATATAACTGGAAGGTTATGGAAGTGGAGGAATTTGCCTGGTGGAAACGCCGAATGGCAGCAGCCGCAAAGTTATTTGACGTAGTAAGGATTGATCATTTTATCGGTATTGTCCGGTATTATGTGATTCCGGCAAATGACAGTGCCAGAAATGGCTGGTTTGAATGGGGACCGGGTGAGAACTTGATCCGGGCATTAGATGAGGCAAGAGGCAGGACGAAGATCATTGCGGAGGATTTGGGTGTTGTGATCCCACAGGTGGGAGAACTGCTAGAGAAAGCAGGATATCCGGGGATGAAGGTCATTGAGTTTGCGTTCGATGGCAATACAGATAATCCATATCTGCCGGATATGTACCAGAAGAATTGTGTGGTCTATGGAGGAACCCATGACAATGAGACATTGGTTGGTTATTACGACAACTTAAGTGTAGATAACTTGGCATATGCATTGCAGTATACCGATTGTTCGAATCGGGCTGATCTAATCGAAAAGGTATTCCTGATGGCATATCGGAGTATTGCGGACACGGTTATTTTTCAGATGCAGGATGTGTTAGAAAAAGGAAATGAGGCCAGAATGAATCTTCCGGCGACCATCGGGGAAAATTGGAGATGGCGGCTGTTAGAAGGGGAATTTACAAAAGAGAAGAGAACCTGGCTTAAAAGTTTATCAATTATATATGGAAGGGAGTAACAGAGATGTTAAAGGAAAGAGCAAATGCGGTATATGGAAAGGATTTAAAGGAATTAACAAAGGAGCAGATCTATGTGCTGCTGCTTACCATCTACAAAGAGCAGGCAGATGAAAAAAGAAAGTGTTATGAAGATGGAAAGAAGAAGCTATATTACATATCAGCAGAATTTCTGATCGGTAAAATGTTAGGCAACAATCTGATCAACCTTGGGATCTATGATGAAGTGAAAAAGGAATTGGCAGATGTGGATGTAAGCATTGCTGAGATTGAAGAATTAGAAGCAGAGCCGTCTCTTGGTAATGGAGGATTAGGGCGTCTGGCAGCTTGCTTTTTAGATTCTATTGCAACCCTTTCTCTGAATGGAGATGGAATCGGATTAAACTATCATTTAGGATTGTTCAAACAGGTATTTGAAAAGAATCTGCAGAAGGAGACAAAGAATCCATGGATCACGAAGGATAGCTGGTTAAGAAAGAGAGAGGATGCATTCACGGTTGAATTTGGTGATTTCTCCATTCAGTCTGTGCTATATGACATGGATGTCATTGGTTATAATAACCGTGTGAATAATCTGCATTTATTTGATGTAACAGAACCGGATGAAGAGGCGGTTACGGAAGGGATTGCATTTGATATGCATGAGGTGAGAAAGAATCTGACATTGTTCTTATATCCGGATGACAGTACCGAGGATGGAAGACTTCTCCGTGTTTATCAGCAGTATTTTATGGTAAGCTGTGGTGCACAGTTAATCTTAAAGGAGGCGAAAGAAAGAGGAAGCAATCTGCATGATCTGACAGAGTATGTAGTGATCCAGATTAATGATACGCATCCGTCGATGGTGATTCCAGAGTTGATCCGGCTCTTGATGAAAGAAGGAATTGATATTAAGGAAGCAATTGCCATTGTAGAGAAATGCTGCGCCTATACGAATCATACAATCTTAGCAGAAGCATTGGAAAAATGGCCAATGCACTATTTAGAGAAGGTGGCACCGGCTATCGTTCCGATTATTAAAGTGTTAGATAGCATTAAGAAGGTGGAATATCCGGCAAAGAATCTTGCAATTATTGATGATGAGAACCGTGTACATATGGCACATATGGATATTCATTACGGGTTCAGTGTCAATGGTGTGGCATATCTGCATACGGAGATTCTGAAGAACAATGAGTTAAAGCAGTTCTATGAGATCTACCCAGAGAAATTTAATAATAAGACCAATGGTATAACGTTCCGTAGATGGTTGTTACACTGTAATCCAGAGCTGGCAGAGCTGCTGGATAAGGAGATTGGAACCGGTTACCGCAAGGATGCCACCCAATTAGAGCAGTTATTGGCAAAGGCAGAAGATGCAGACTTGCAGCGGGAGATTCTGTCCATGAAAGCAGACAATAAGAAAGAACTGGCAGAGTACATTGCCAAGACAAGAAATGTGCAGATAAATCCAGAGGGCATCTTTGACATTCAGGTGAAACGTCTGCATGAGTATAAGCGCCAGCAGTTAAATATTCTCTATGCGATCCATAAGTATTTAGAAATCAAAGCAGGTAAGAAGCCAAGCACGCCGATCATTATGATCTTTGGTGCAAAGGCAGCACCGGCATATACGATTGCCAAGGATATCATTCATTTAATTCTCTGTATGCAGGAGTTGATCGAGAACGATCCAGAAGTCAGACCGTATCTTCAGGTTGTTATGTTGGAAAACTATAATGTGACAGCGGCGGAGAAGGTATTTCCGGCTTGTGATATCTCGGAACAGATCTCTTTGGCATCAAAGGAGGCAAGTGGTACCGGTAATATGAAGTTCATGTTAAATGGTGCAGTTACGTTAGGAACGGAGGATGGAGCAAATGTAGAGATCCATGAATTAGTAGGGGATGACAACATTTACATCTTTGGAGAGGACAGCCAGACAGTAATAGACCGGTACGAGCGTGGAGATTACTGTGCAAAGCATTATTATGAAAAGAATCCGGTGATCAAAGAAGCGGTTGACTTTATGATAGGAGATGAGTTAAAGTCAATAGGAGATGAAGAACATTTAACACGTCTTTATAATGAGTTGATTGGTAAAGACTGGTTTATGACATTCCCAGATATGGAAGAATATATTGCAGCAAAGGAACGTATCTATGCAGATTATGAAGATCGAAGTGCGTGGGCGAAGAAGATGATCGTGAATATTGCAAAGGCAGGATTCTTCTCTTCTGACCGTACGATTGAGGAGTATAACAGAGATATTTGGAAATTATAAGAAATTGAGGTTTGATATATGGAACATTGGTGGAAGAATAGCGTAGTATATCAGGTATATCCAAGAAGCTTTAAGGATAGTAATGGAGATGGAATTGGTGATATTCCGGGTATTATTGAGAAGTTAGATTATCTGAAAGAATTAGGAATCGATGCAATCTGGTTAAGTCCGGTATGCAAGTCGCCAAATGATGATAATGGATATGATATCAGTGACTATAGAGATATTATGGATGAATTTGGTACAATGGCAGATATGGAGTGCTTGATCGCAGAGGCAGACAAGCGGGGAATCCGGATTATTATGGATATGGTGTTCAATCATACCTCAGATGAACACAAATGGTTCGTAGAAGCCCGTAAGAGTAAGGATAATCCCTATCGTGATTATTACATCTTTAAAGACAATGTAGATGGAAAAGTACCAAATGATATGGGTTCTATGTTCTCAGGAAGTGCATGGGAATATGATGAGCTAACGGATTCCTATTATCTGCATATCTTTAGTAAGAAGCAGCCGGATCTCAATTATGCGAATCCGAAGGTGCGGCAGGAGATGATTGATATCCTCAATTTCTGGATTGACAAAGGTGTGGGAGGATTCCGTCTGGACGTGATCGAATTACTTGGTAAGATTCCAGAGCAGAAGATTACCGCCAATGGACCGCATCTGCATGAGTATATTCATGAGATGTATGAGCAGGCATTTTCTAGAAAAGATCTGATGACGGTGGGAGAATGCTGGTGTGCGGACGAAGAGATTGGAAAGTTATACAGCAACCCGGAACGCGGGGAGTTATCTATGATCTTCCAGTTTGAACATATGGTGTTAGATGAAGTACCGGGCAAGGGAAAATGGTATTTGAAGCCGCTGGAATTAGCGGAACTGAAACGTGTCATGAATAAATGGCAGCTGGCATTTCATGGGGATGGCTGGAACAGCTTGTTCTGGAATAACCATGATCTGCCAAGGATTGTATCCCGGTTTGGGGATGATGGTGTATACCGGATCGAGAGCGCGAAAATGTTGGCAACGCTGCTCCATGGTATGAAAGGCACTCCGTATATCTATCAGGGAGAAGAACTTGGTATGACGAATATTCATTTAGATACCATTGAGGAATATGAGGATATCGAGACACGGAATATGTACAAAGAGCGGATTGCAAAAGGAGAAAGCCACGAAGACATTATGACAAGCATCTATGCGAAAAGCCGGGATAATGCAAGGACTCCGATGCAGTGGGATGATACGGAACATGCAGGATTTACAACTGCTACACCATGGTTTGTAGTTAATCCGAATTATGAGACAATCAATGCAGCAAATGCATTAGCAGATAAGAATTCCATCTTTTATCATTATCAGAAGCTGATTGCTTTACGTAAAGAAAGAGAAATCTTCACGGAGGGTGATTTCCATATGTTATGTATGGAGCATCCGAGTGTGTTCGCATATGAAAGAATCTGGAATGATGAGAGAATATTAGTAGTATGTAATTTTTATGGAAAGGACATTACAGTATCGTTAGAGACAGAAATAAAGGAAAATCTGCCGGGTAAGATCCTGTTATCGAATTATCCGGATAGCAGTGAGGAATATCACGTGTTGAATCTGCGTCCATATGAAGCGGTAATGTATGAGCTTGGATGAGCTTTTGAGCTAGAAAGAAGGTGACGGATATGTATTCGTTATTGATCGTAGATGATGAGAAAATTGAACGGAATGGAATTAAGTTCCTGTTAAAGCAGACAGGAATTGAACTAGAGGTGTATGAAGCCTGTAATGGAAAAGAAGCAATTGCCTTTTTAGAAGAACATCGGGTAGATATGCTTCTTACCGATATTAAGATGCCGTTTATTGATGGTATGGAATTGCTGAAAAGAGTAAGTCCGTTATATCCAGAGATGAAGTGCATTATCTTTAGTGGATACAGCGAGTTTGAATATGCCAAAGGTGCCATGAAGATGGGAGTGAAGGATTATATCTTGAAACCTGTCGATCCGGTGGAATTTTCCAAGACACTGAATAAGGTCATTCAGGAGTTAGAGGAACAGCAGATTAGCAAGGATCGTGCCGCAGAGACAGATAGTTTTATGAAAGAGCATATTCTGTATTCTTTAGTAAATGGCATGAATCCGATGGAAGTGGAGCGTAATGTGCCGGCTGGCTGTTATAAGCCGGAAGAATTACAGATCTATTCCCGGATGATCTTATTAGAAGTAAATGATGATTTCTTTGGAAGAATTGGTGCAGACCTTACCGGTATTTTGAAAGAGATCGAGACAATGCAGGAGGGGCAATATCAATATCTGAATCTGAATGAACAGCAGAGTGTATGGCTGATGAGTGAATTAGCAAAAGAAGACTGCCGGAGTATGGTGGAACAGTTGATCAGTCTTTTACACAAAAGATATGATGTGGATTGTTTTGCTGCAATCAGCGAGCCGATGGAAGACCCTGTGAAAGATATGGGAGAGACGTTTGATCGTTTAGAGGAACGGATGGAGCAGAAATTTTACCAGACAGAATGTAGGATCTTCTGGGAGAAAGAGGTTGCGCATGACAATGTAATTGCCCAGATTGATGATGATACTTTGATGAAACAGATGAAGCAGGATATCAAGATGAAAGACATTCATTGTCTGCGGCAGCATTTTGATTCTATGTGTGAAAAATATCGAGGGAATAATTCATTTTCCCAGGTATATATTAAGTTTATTTTCTCAAATCTGCTGAAAGACTTTTATGAGAATCTGCCGAATATTTCAGAGCAGAAGCTGAATAACGAGATTGAAGAATTATATTGTTCCAAAGATTTTTCGACGGTTATGACGATCATCAACCGGAATATTGACCGGTTAGAGCAGGAATTTGGACGGAATCCACAGATGCTTCACCGTGAGATTGAATCTGTAAAGACATATATTTATGAGAATTATGACAAGGAGATCAGTGTCGATTACTTAGCGGATATGGTGTATATGGCTCCAAGTTATCTGAGTCATATCTTCAAGAAGGAAACAGGACAGAACCTAAGTAAGTTTATTAAGGCATACCGGATGGAGAAGGCAAAGGAGATGCTTGAGACAACACATAATAAGATCGTGAATATCAGCTATGCGGTAGGATATCCGAATGTCTCTTATTTCTGTCAGAGCTTTCGGGAGTATTTTGGTGTAAGCCCGCAAAAGTACCGGGATCAGGGAGAATAATATGAAATACTTGCGCAAGAAATTCAAGGATATGAAGATTCGTTATAAGATCTTATCCACATTTATATTGATCGGAGTAATCCCAATGCTTATATTGGGATTTTTTTCCTATGCTGAGGTTCGGAAATTGTTGATCCGGCAGGAGCAGAGCAATATGTCCGATTATCTGAATCAGGCAATCATGAGTGCAGATAACCAGATTCAGATCTACAATAATCTGTCAGAATATATCTCATATAATGATACGATTGCAAAGATTCTGTCCTATGAATACGATAGTTATTATGAGATGTACGAGCAGTATACGAAAGTATTAGACCCTATGTTATCTTCCATCAAATATTTTAATGATGGGGTACAACAGTTTACGATCTATGCAGATAACGATACGTTAGTCAAGCACGATACGACGATTGCTCCGATGTCGGATATTGCAGATGCGGTATGGTATAAGCAGGTGTCACAATCGGATAGTCGGAATATTAACTGGCTTGTCCGCAAAGCTGACAAGGAAGTATTCTCTGTTCGTCTCATGCCTGCCATGCAGAAACAGGATATGTCCGGCATTTTGTATGTAAAGGTGGATTATGATAAGTTGTTTGAATCCTTCTGGGATATGGGTGACAGTCAGTACGGTGTCTATGTTGTCAACGATCAAAATGATATTTTGTTTGAGACCGCATCTTATGATACAGATTCGGAGAATGCGTTAAAGTTATCCAGTATTATCAAGCAGGCAGAGGTATGTGATGATTATACGATCGTAAGTGCGGATATGATGACCGGCTGGAAAGTATGGTTCTATAAACCGAACCGGGTAATCGGTAATTCGGTGCAGCCTTTGATCGTTGTTATCCTCATTATGACAGCTTTGTGTATTTTGTTCTCGGTTGTAGTAGCAACGGTACTGTCAAAGGTGATGGTAAGTGATATCGAGAAATTGACCAAGAACATGAAAGCAGTTGAGAAGGGAGATATGGAGATTCAGGTTGTCAGTGAATCGGCAGATGAGGTGGGTAATCTGATCCGCGGATTCGGCAATATGATCAACCGCATCAATCAGTTGATCAATGAAGTGTACAAGGGAAAGATTTCCCAGAAAGAATCGGAAATGCGGGCGTTACAGGCGCAGATCAATCCGCATTTCCTGTATAATTCACTTTCTTTGATCAACTGGAAGGCGTTAGAGACAGAACAGATGGAGATCAGCCGTCTGACTTTATTGTTATCTACGTTTTATCGTACCGCGCTGAATCGGGGCAAGAATGTATTATCCATCCGGGATGAACTGCGTAATATGAATTCTTATCTAGAGATTCAGTTGATCATGCACGATCATGCTTTCCGTGTGGAGTGCGATGTAGAGGAAGAGATTATGGAATGTCAGACCCTTAACCTGATCCTGCAGCCATTAGTGGAGAATGCGATCGATCATGGTATTGATCTGAATGAAGAGGGTGCAGGTCTGATCTCTATCCGTGGATGGTCAGAGAGCAACAAGATATATCTCACCGTAACCGATAACGGCGTTGGTATGGACGAAGAGACTGCGAACTCCATCCTTACAAAGGAATCGAAGGGATATGGTGTCTGCAATGTCAACGAACGTATTATGCTCTATTATGGAGAGGCATACCACCTTACGGTGGAAAGTACGTTGGGAGAGGGAACGACGATTACGATTTGTATTCCCAAAATCTACATGTAGATTTACACCCTTGCACAGCGTAAGTGACGAACAGATGTGCCAAACGGACGCTCCGGCCTAGAAAAATTGGTTCCAAGCCGGGGCCGTTCGCACTTGATTGCTCCAGTAGCGGATGCTAAGCAATGTAACACTATGCCCACTAAGCTCGAAGAAACCTCGCTAAGTGGACAAGTGTACTTTCGCACTAAGTTCGGAAATACCTCACTAAGTGCTCAATGCAAGCACCGACAGTCGCAAATGCCCCTCTTTGGAATCCAAATTTTTCTC
>CACWQE010000050.1 GCA_902762905.1 uncultured Lachnospiraceae bacterium
CATTGCTTAGCATCCGCTACTGGAGCAATTAAGTGCGAACGGCCCCGGCTTGGAACCAATTTTTCTAGGCCGGAGCGTCCGTTTGGCACATCTGTCCGTTACTTACGCTGTGCAAGGGTGAGAATGTCTTTTAGGAGTTTGTCAGGAATACGCAGATTACCCCGCCCAGTTCCAATGGAGATATCCGGCTTAACGGCACCGTGGAAATCTGAACCGCCCGAGACAAGAAGATTTCGTGCGTATGCAATACTACGTAATTCCTGTGTTTGTCCGTCATCGTAAGTGGAATAGTAGCACTCCATGCCGGCAAGACCCAATGGAATTAATGTGTCATCTAAGAGGTGTTCTACTTCGGAGCGTGACATTTTGTAGGAATAAGGGTGAGCAAGGATTGCGGTTCCGCTAGCCTGCTGGATCAAAGGAAGGATCTGTTCGGGTGTTACTTTTGGTTTTGGAAGATAATAAGGGCATCCGATTCCTAAGTAACGGTCAAAGGCTTCGTTCTTATCTTTGCAGACACCTTTTTCTACGAGAACTCTTGCAAAATGTGCCCTTGTAATGACACTGTTTGGATTGCCATGTTTCAATTCCTCAATCGTTAATGGGATGCCGGCAGCAACGAATTTGGCAACCATGCGCTCATTTCGTTCTTCCCGGGCTTTCTTTAAGTCATCTAATGCCTTACAGAATGCAGGATTCTGATAATCGACAAACAAACCAACAATATGAATCTCACGATCTCCGTAATAGCAGGACAGTTCTGTGCCGGGAATCACTTCAATGCCACCGATCTGTCTGGCATGTTCCATTGCTTCGGCAACACCGCCGATGGTGTCATGGTCGGTCAGTGCAAATGCGCTAAGTCCGGCATTTTTTGCTAGATCTACAACCTCTGAAGGAGAAAATGATCCATCGGAAGCGGTAGAATGTACATGTAAATCAATATAATTCATAGTAAAATCCTTTCTGACAGTATGTTAGGTATGTGCATGGTAGAGCAACGCCTGTCTTTGCATATTTACAAGAAATAGATATAGAATGTATTGCATCTACTCTATATAGTAGTCTTAATCTGTAAGGAATGCAATTCGCATTTTAAAATATATTTCGCAGGCTTGTCTGGTATGTATTTTTTCAGATACACATACCAATATCCAACAAAATCTTATCATTTTCACGAAAATAGGACTAGATTTTTTTGGCGATATATGAGAAAATGTAATCAGTTACGGCGTTCGGTCTATTTCAGCAGATAGACTGGAACTCTTATACATAAGATGAGCCGATAATTTTATAATTGAAAGGAGTTTCAACATGATTTATTCACAAGAAGTAGAAAACATGTGTCCAGTTGCTCAGGGCGTACATCATGGTTGTGCACCTATTCCAGAGGAAGCTAAGTGGGTACAGGCAAAGGAAGTAAAAGATATCTCTGGTTTAACACACGGTGTTGGCTGGTGTGCACCACAGCAGGGTGCCTGCAAGTTAACATTGAACGTTAAGGAAGGTATTATTCAGGAGGCATTAGTTGAGACAATCGGATGTTCAGGTATGACACATTCAGCAGCTATGTCAGCAGAGATTCTTCCTGGTTTAACTGTAATGGAAGCATTGAACACAGACTTAGTTTGTGATGCAATTAATACAGCTATGAGAGAGTTATTCCTCCAGATCGTATACGGTCGTTCACAGAGTGCATTCTCTGAGGAAGGTCTTCCAATCGGAGCTGGTCTTGAAGATTTAGGTAAGGGTCTTCGTTCACAGGTTGGTACTATGTATGGTACTTTGAAGAAGGGACCTCGTTACTTAGAGATGGCTGAGGGTTATGTAACTGCAATCGCATTAGATGCAGATGACTTGATCATTGGTTACAAGTTCGTTAACCTTGGTAAGATGACTGACTTCATCAAGAAGGGTGATGATCCGAACACCGCTTATGAGAAGTCTTGTGGTCAGTACGGTAGAGTTGCTGATGCAGTGAAGTTAATTGACCCACGTACAGACAAAGAGATCGAGAAATAATAGAAGGAGGTAACGAGAACATGGCATTATTTGAATCATATGAAAGAAGAATTGATAAGATTAATGAAGTATTAGCAAGCTACGGTATCTCCTCTATCGAAGAAGCAGAGAAGATTACAAAGGACGCTGGCTTAGACGTATATAATCAGATTAAAGGAATTCAGCCAATCTGTTTTGAGAACGCTTGTTGGGCATACACAGTAGGTGCGGCAATCGCAATCAAGAAGGGCTGTAGAAGAGCAGCAGATGCTGCAGCAGCAATCGGTGAAGGACTTCAGTCTTTCTGTATTCCAGGTTCTGTAGCTGATACCCGTAAGGTAGGTTTAGGACATGGTAACTTAGGTAAGATGTTACTTGAGGAAGAGACAGAGTGTTTCTGTTTCTTAGCTGGTCATGAGTCGTTCGCAGCCGCTGAGGGTGCTATCGGTATCGCTGAGAAGGCTAACAAGGTTCGTCAGAAACCATTAAGAGTTATTCTTAACGGTTTAGGTAAGGATGCAGCTCAGATTATTTCTCGTATCAACGGATTCACATTTGTTGAGACAGAATATGATCCATATACGAATGAAGTTAAGGAAGTATTCCGTAAGTCATATTCCGAAGGACTTCGTGCTAAGGTTAACTGCTATGGTGCTAACTCAGTACCAGAAGGTGTTGCTATCATGTGGAAGGAGGGCGTTGACGTATCTATTACTGGTAACTCAACCAACCCTACAAGATTCCAGCATCCAGTTGCAGGTACTTACAAGAAGGAGTGCTTAGAGAAAGGTAAGAAGTATTTCTCAGTTGCATCAGGTGGTGGTACAGGACGTACACTTCACCCAGATAACATGGCAGCAGGTCCTGCTTCTTATGGTATGACAGATACATTAGGACGTATGCATTCAGATGCACAGTTCGCTGGTTCTTCATCTGTTCCTGCTCACGTAGAGATGATGGGATTGATCGGTGCCGGTAACAACCCAATGGTTGGTATGACTGTTGCAGTTGCAGTATCCATTGAGGAAGCTGCTAAGGCTGGTAAGTTCTAGGCATTGAATATTTAATGAAATACAGCATGACATGTGGATTTGCAGGTCATGCTGTTATTTTTTACTTTGCATAAAAGAGTCGCAGGCGACACTTTGTTCTAATTATTTGTCAGAATATGGAGGGTTATAGTATGACAGTTCCAATCATTGCAACTATTATCGTTGTCGTAGTATTGCTGGTGATTTTATTTACTAGTTACGTCAAGTCACCACCGGATAAGGCGTATATTATTTCCGGTTTAAGAAAGACGCCGAAGATCCTGATTGGTAAAGCAGGGTTAAAGCTTCCTTTTTTCGAGCGGAAGGATGAACTGCTGATTAAGCAGATCAGTATCGATATTAAGACGGGAGATTATGTACCGACACTGGATTTTATTGGTGTAAATATCGATGCAGTCGCAAAGGTTAAGATCCGTACGGATGAAGAAGGTATGCAGCTTGCTATGAAGAACTTCCTGAACATGAAGGAACAGCAGATCATGGAAGCACTGGTAGATTCTTTGCAGGGTAATATGCGAGAGATCATTGGTACGATCAGCCTGAAAGAATTGTGTAATGATCGTAAGTCCTTTGGTGATCAGGTGCAGGAGAAGGCACAGGTGGACATGAACCGTCTGGGTATTGAGATTATTTCCTGCAACATCCAACATGTAGAGGATCAGAATGATCTGATTATCGCACTTGGTCAGGATAACATGGCGGCCATTCAGAAGAATGCAAGTATTGCCAAAGCAAATGCAGACCGTGATGTGGCAATCGCACAGGCACAGGCGAGAAAAGAAGCGAACGATGCACAGGTATTATCCGATACAGAGATCGCCGTTAAACAGAATGAGCTGTCAATCAAGAAGGCAGAATTAAAGACAATCGAAGATACGAAAAATGCGGAAGCGGATGCAGCTTACGAGATTCAGAAGGAAGCACAGCGTAAGACAATTGAGGTTACAAAGACCGAGGCAGATATTGCACGTCAGGAGAAGGAAGTTGACCTGAAGAAGAAAGAAGCCGAGGTTATGGAGCAGTCTCTCGATGCAGATATCCGTAAGAAAGCAGAAGCAGATAAGTTTGCAAGACAGCAGCAGGCAGATGCTGAGCTTTATAAGCGTCAGAGAAATGCAGAGGCAGATAAGTTTGAGAAGCAGCAGGAGGCGGAAGCAAAGAAGGCACAAGCAGAAGCGGAGCTTTATGCAAAGCAGCAAGAGGCAGAAGGTATTCGTGCGGTCGGTGAAGCGGAAGCAAAAGCGATCGAGGCAAAGGGACTTGCAGAGGCGGAAGCACTGGAGAAGAAAGCCGAAGCAATGAAGAAATATGGACAGGCAGCGATGGTGGAAATGATCGTGAAGGCATTGCCGGAGATGGCAAAGGCAATCGCGGAACCTCTCTCTACGATCGACAAGGTTACGATTATCGATGGTAACAGTGAAGGTTCTGGGGTTGGTTCGATGGGTTCCTATGTACCACAAGTACTTGCAAAGACAATGGAGTCTGTAAAGGAAGTAACTGGTATTGATATTGCGGATATTATGCGTGCAAATACATATGATGCAAAGGTCAATAAGAATGTGAACATCACAGGTTTGGATGGAATCAAGACGGTGGTTGAAGCTCCGGCAGAGACGAAAACTTCCGAGGATACAACGGCAGAGTAAGAGATCCTGTGAAATGGAACATTGATATGCAAAAGAAAATGATATGATCCAGATTTTAAGCGTAGCAGTTTATGGCTGCTACGCTGTTTTTGTTTTATAGGATGTGATATAGATGCTTGATGCAACTTTATAAGTTGAATAGATCGCTATGAGTACCGGTGCGGGTTAGTGTAAGTACGAGTACATCATCCTCGTAACGGTAGATAAGAAGCCAGTCTGGTTGAATATGACATTCTCGATGACCAGTCCAAGTGCCGGATAGAGCATGATCTTTATGTTTAGGATCTAATGGCTCACCGTTTGCAAGTTTGCTAATGATACCCTTAAGCAGAGAAAGATTTAAACCACGTCGTTTGGCTAATTTATAATCTTTCTTGAATTGGGTTGTATTTTTAATCTCGTATTTTGTCATGCATCAAGGTCTGTAAAGAATTCGTCTACATCATGATAACCCTTTACGGATGAATCCTTTGCAATCCTTTCTGCCTCTAGCATAGCTGAGACGGTTTCTTTGTTAGGAGTGCCTTCTGTGATTTTGAAAGGGATTCCCCGTTCGCGTAAAGATTGTCTGACAAAGATATTAAAGGCGGTACTGAGATTCATACCGAGTTCTTCATATAATGCTTCCGCAGCCGCTTTGAGATTGCTGTCCATACGAATGCTGATATTACTTGTGCTTGATTTTGCCATAAGATCACTTCCTTTCAATTTGTAATTATATTATATGCTATTTGCACATAAATATCAATATATTGCACGAAAATATGCGGATGATTAAGAATGGATGCCTCATTAACAGAGATGGTGTATTCTTTGAAGCAGAGAAACAGTAGGATAGAAGCAAGAATGATAAGTAGATGAGGATAAGTAGATTATAAGATGACGATTCATGTATTCTATGCGAAGAAGATGGGTAAACAATATTTAGAAAGATATAAGAAATATTTTAAGAAACCGGTCATTCATGAACATGATATGAGACATGAGGAATTTTTTGGAGTGCATCCGAAGGAGTGGTGTGCACTTGTGGAAGAGATATGTCTATGATAATCCTTCTAAGTTGCATTATAGTTAGGAGTGTGCTAGAATGGCAGTTAGCAACGACTAACTAAATGATAATAGGAGGAGAATCATATGAATGCATATGTTGCATTTGGTATAATTGGATTAATAGGTAATTTTGTGGCAGCTTTGGCAGATGTGCCGCTTGTGAAACCGGGAAAAGCGGATAAGGATGAGATGATCGCAGGTGGAGGAGTCAGTTCCTGGTGGGCGGATGTCACTTCGAAGCGGTTTATCGTATCATCATGGCTTTCTTTTATCGGACAGCCTGCCGCTTATATTGTGATGTGGCTGCTTGCGGATCTGATCGCAAAGGAGAACGGAGCATTGGCACTTGCATTAAGAATTAATACATTTCTTGGATGCTATGCCGGTTTTTCGTGTCATGTCATTTATTGTATGAAGCCGCTTATTTATCAGAAACTACACAAGAAAATGTCAGATGACGAAAGTTTAGAGGTTATGAAGTCAATTGATCCGGTTGTTATGGGGCCAATGATTGTCGGTGGTTTATCACTCTGGCTTGGTTCAACGATTATTGTGGCAATTGCAATTGCGACAGGAGCACTTGCAGTTCCAAAGCTGTGCATACTTCTAAATCCAGTCGTTTCGGCACTTGTTTTACTGACCTTGAAGAAATGTGGAGTTAAGATTATTGGTACACTTGGTGTCGGATATATGTTGTATTCGATTCTGCTTATTATTGCAGGTCTGGCTTAAGGCATAGCGGACAGAGCTGGATGAGGAAGGAAATCCGTATCCGCTCTTGTATATGCGTTTGACAGAAGCCATGTAGCATTTACCGCTTGATTACTTCGCCCTGATCTCCATTTACATAGATCAGGTCACCATCCTTTAATTGTGAGGTTGCGGTGCCTGTTCCAAGTACGGCAGGAATGCCATATTCTCTTGCAACAATTGCTGCGTGAGACAGGCTTCCACCCGTATCGGACACAACGGCGCTGGCAAGTGTAAACAGTGGTGTCCATTCCGGATCGGTATATTTACAGACCAGTATATCGCCTTTTTTCAGCTTGCCAAATTGTGCAGGTTCTAAGACGATACATACAGATCCGGTCACGGTTCCTGCACTTGCACCAGTTCCTTGGATCTCATTGGATGAATTTCTTAAAACAGCCTCCTGGCATACATTCCAGTATGCTTCGGCGTAATGTCTTTTTTCTTTTCGAAGTGTGATCCTTTCCTGTAGCTGTGAAGTGAGAACGCCTTCTTCACATGCTGTATGCAGTTCCCGGTAGAACAGATACTTGATATCTCCCGACTGATTCCCGAACAGGATCATTTCTATATGATGGATCAGACGTCTGCAAATCTCAAACAGACTTTCCCATAAATACTGGCTTTCTTCCCGGATCGTATGATAATTGCGATAGATTTCCGTTTGTTTCCGGCATTTTTCAAAGTCATCTTTTGATAAGGTATCCGATAATGCAGTCAGGAGTTCCTGGTATTCCTGCATTCCCTTTTCTTCCGATAATACCTTTTGTGAGTCATCCGTATATTGGAGCATTGGCTGTAATACCTGAAGAAAACGGTTCTTATCTTCGTTCCACGACTTAGCAATCAGACAATAGCAGTTAAAGTCTTCCTTGCAGCCGTGTTTCTGGAAGAAATGCTGCAATGCAGCAGTTACACTTGCATCCATGGTCACAATTTCGTTGTAAGAGGCACCCTGCAATATCTTGGATGTAACAGCAGGCTTATCTTTGATGAGTTCGGCAAGCTTCGCCATATCCCAGTTGATCTCTGCGGTCTTGTATCGTTGTCCGCTCAATACCTCATATAGTTCATGTTTAGGGGAAAGTGCGTTCAGTTTCCTTGATAACTTTCTGCCGAGCAGTATAGATGGAAAGATGGCATAACGAAATCTCGCATAGGAAAGTTGGGAAATGGTATGCCGGATTTCGTCCAGAATTTGTACGCACATTTTGGCATCATAAGCAGAGAAATCAAGTGCAGCATATGTATCATATAAAGTTTATACTTTTTGTATCTGCTTATTGGCTGCCTGTACATTGTGCGTTCCATTCATCATGTCTTTATACATGCTGACAATGTGAAAAATGTTTCTGTTAAGAGATTTTTTTCCTGTTGGAAGAGACATTACCCCTAAGTCGCTCATATGGGAGGTGTTATCAATACCCATTCCGGCTTCGGATAGAATATGTCCTTTTTCCTGATCAATTAATATACTGAAATCATAGTCTAATGGATAGTATGCAAATGGTTCTTTTTCCAGCATAAAACGCATCATTTTTTTCATTCTAGCCCCAATTATAGGCGGTTCGATCGTTTCCGTTGTGGCTTTATTCAAGGTAGTGATTGCTCTTGCCTGCAAGATGTAGACCTTTCCGTCCGCAATTCCCCATTCAATATCGCATCCATGACCGTAGTGTTGTTCAATCTGTTTTGCAACCGTGATCAAAGCGAGTCTCTCGTTATCATCTAATACTTCCTGCGTTTGCTGTTCTTCCGGAAGGGTTATTGTCTGAGTCAGCTCGTCTCCGTATACAATAGCAATCTCCTTTCGGGCGATATGTTTTCTTATAATACAACCGTTCCTGTCACACACATATTCGTCGGGTGTTACAAGCCCGGAGACGACAGTCTCCCCCAGACCAAATGCGGCATCAATTAGCATTTCATCTGGATTGCCAGTTGCTGGATTTGCGGTAAATAAAACTCCGGCTTTTTCGCTTGGAATCATCTGCTGGATTACAATGGCAAGAGATACCTGTATGTTTCCGTAGCCTTGATTCTGACGATAGCTGACGGCACGTTTGCCCCACAGCGAGGCATAACACTCTATAATTTTTTTCAGAAGCATTTCCTCTCCAACTACATTCAGATAGGTTTCCTGCTGCCCGGCAAAGCTGGCATCTTCCAGATCTTCTGCTGTTGCTGAGGAGCGGATGGCAACTCTTGTGTTGTCACCCAGACCACGGTAGAAATCCAATAACTCCTGTTTCATATCCTCTGGAATGGTTCCTGCTAATAGTTGCTCCCGGATCTGTGGATTGTTTTGTTCGGCTATATGATTTTCTTCTATAAAATGGCGGTAAGCCTGACTGCTCAATACGCAGCCCGGTGGTACAGGGATTCCGGCCTGTGTCATCTCTCCTAAGTTGGCGCCCTTTCCACCGGCGATATTTACATCTTCTTTTCGGATGTCTTCAAATCTTAATAAATACATAGTTATCCTCCTTATCTGATCACATGATCGATCTGTTCCTCACAGAAAGAACGGTAAATGGCAGGAAACTGTTTTCCGATCATATCAGCATTTACGATCATCACGATAACAGTTCGCAATACCCCGCCCAAATAGTCATAATCGATGGTTACATGGATGCCATTCTTTTCCCAATAATCGGTTAAATGCTGCAGGAAAAAATGATAGTTTGAGAAAACAGATTCTTTTTTCTCTAATCGGTATTGCAGGAGATAATGCATGGAATCGCTTTCCGTATTATGGAATGCTTTGTTTTCACAAAGATGTATTCCTTGTTGATAAAAAAGATTGGAAAGAAACTGTCTCGGATCAGCCCATTTTCCTTCCGGTTTTTCCGATATATTTTCCAAAATAGCAGTTAATTTTTCATGAATACGGCGGTCGATCAAAGCCACAAATAAGGCTTCTTTGCTTTGATAAAAGGTGTAGAATCCACCTTGGGCAATTCCCACTGCTGAAGTGATATCCCGGATGGATACTTTTTTCATGCCCTTTTCCTGAAAGAGTGCAAGTGCTACATTCTGAATCTTTATACGTAATTGTTCCCGTTCTTCATTGGTAAATGCTTTTCCCATAGTCTGTCCTTTCCGGTTTGTTTTATTTTAATCTACCTATGAATATTTTATAGTTTGTTCACAGATATAGTGATATCACGCTGTGAATATTTTGCCAAGCGTTCATAGATGATTGAAATGTAAGCTTATTGAGAAAGAATATCAGTGTGTATGTTGATGTTTTTGATATAATGAGCACATAAGCACGAATGCAGTTTTCAAGCAAATGAACAGATAAGGGGAGTAAACAGTATGAGAGATTTTAGAACAGAGTACAAAGCATTTTTACAGCAATACCCGTTCCAGACAATAGATGTGAATGGAGTTAAGGTTCGGTATCAGTATGGTGGCAAAGAAGGTGCACCGGTTGTTTTGTTTCTTCATGGATTGGAAATGCATGAGATGTGGATGAAGTATGCATTGCATTTAAGTGAGAATTATCGTTTTCTGAATTATGAATATCCGATGCATACGATTGTTGCAGATGAGCAGATCGATTTTACAAAGGCACTGCTACAGGAGCTTGCTATTGATCAAGTCATATTGTTAGGTGCTAGTGATGGTGGAGTCTATGCCCAGATCTTTGCAAAGAGACACCCGGAAATGGTGAGGGGAATGTGTATTACAACTACCCTGACGTTGGATTCGGACTATATTCGGAATATTCAAAAAGAACGTTTTACAGAACCATTTACGGTAGCGATGCTTAAGCTGTTGCCTGCAAAGATGGAAATGAAAATGCTGCTGAAAAAGAGTCCCGGATTTCTTGCATGTGAGTCACCGGAGAATCAGGAATATGGACGGACATTTTATGAGACAGTGGCGTCTGATCTGGAATATAAACAGCGATTTATACATAGCTACGAATGTGTATATATGTTAAAGGACTACCCATATTTTCAACAAAAAGATTTTGAATATCTGCGTGGTAAGATTCAGGTACTTATACCGGATGATGATATCTTTAAGAAAGAGGATCAGCAGATACTGGAAACACTATTTAAGGGCTTGGATGCGGATATCTTACATGTGCCGGGAGGACATGTCGGAATGATTGTACAGGCAGAGGAGTATTTGAAGAGGATTGATCCGTTTCTTGCAAGGTGTTGATCTTGTCGAAGTGGAAAATGAGAGACAAACTCGAAATAACGATACAAATATAAGTTGCGATAGCACTGAATTGTGGATATAATATAGTTATATAATATTTGAGAAAGAAGGTGTTATATAATGGTTGCTTTACAGGGATATTATGACGGAAACGCAGTTCGTACATTGGAACATATAAATGCAAAGAAAAATCAAAAACTTATCATTACAGTATTGGATGAATTTCTTGAAGAAAAACCAGAGAAAAAGAAAACATCAGTAAGAGGAGCTTTAAGAAAATATGCTGACGCAACATTGCGGAAAGAAGAAGAAGGTGCTTGGGAACAGGCGGTGGTAGATGAATATGATAATAATTGATGCAAATGTTATTTTAAGGTATTTGTTGAACGATAATGAAGAGATGGCATCAGAGGCAGAGATGCTTATTAAGAACCATGAGGTGTGGGTAACAATCGAAGTCATTGCTGAAGTTATCTATGTTTTAAAGGGAGTATATAAAGTTAAGAAAAGAGAAGTGTGCAATTGCTTGTTAGAATTTCTGGATGAAGTTAGAGTAGATGACAGAGAAGTTCTAGAGAAGGCAATTCAGACATATGCCGAATGTAATCTGGATTTTGTTGATTGTGTACTTTATGCGTACCATAGTGTTAGACAATATGAGATTAAAACATTTGATAAGAAATTAAATAAATTATTATCACAGATATAATCAAAAGCCTGATGATTCATCAGGCTTTTTGATTACTTATAAAACATAATTTATAAATAATATGAAAGTATTACTCCAATTCTACTTCTAAGGGGTGTACATTTCAGGTGGAATCCTCTACTATCATTGAGTAGGAGGTGGCGCATATGGAAGAGCGTTACATTGTATAAGAAAAATTGTATATTGACAAAGGAAATGATCTATTGTATAGTAATCATACTAGAATAGTATGAAATGAGGAAAAGCTATGAAAAATATATTGTGCTTTGGCGATTCAAATACATATGGATTAATTCCGGGAGTGAACGGACGATACGAATGGGGTGTGCGCTGGACTAGTTTGCTGGATCGGCGTGTGCGAAAGTTAGGATACCGTGTGGTTGAGGAAGGATTGTGTGGCAGAACTTCTGTATTTGAAGATGCGGTAAGAAAAGGGCGGAAAGGAATTGACTGGCTGCCAATTCTTTTAGAGGCACATAGCCCGATTGACATTGTAGTGATTATGTTGGGAACGAATGATTGCAAGACTTATTATGGTGCTGATGCGGAGCAGATTGCAAGTGGCGTAGAAGCCTTAGTGAAGGTGGTGCAGGAATATGATCCGAATATTGAAGTATTGGTTGCGTCTCCAATTGAACTAGGAGACAAGGTATGGGAAGACGGATATGATCCGGAATTCAATGCACGTTCGGTTGAAGTATCCAGACAGTTACCGGCAGCATATCGTGCGGTAGCAGGTAGAAGATGTGTGCAGTACATAGCAGCATCGGATTATGCACAGCCAAGTGATACAGACCGGGAACATATGAATGCAGAGGGACACCGGCGGTTTGCACAAGGAATCGGTAATAAGATTGAACAGATGATCTGGCATAGGGAACAGCGATTAGAACATAAGCGATTAGAGCTGGGTGAGTGGCGGAGTGTTTCATAAGGATATGTATATCTATGTATGAGACGAACCGGAAAAGCTTAGAAACTTTGTATAGAATTATTTTGTCATTTAATAAGACCTATGATACACTAGAGATAGTGTGATTGTAGGTCTTTTAATTTTGGAGGGAGAAAGGAAATAACATGACTTTAACGCAGTTAAGATATGCTATAACAGTAGCGAATGCCAACTCCATGAGTGAAGCGGCCAGAACATTATTTATATCTCAGCCGAGTCTGTCTGCGGCAGTGAAGGAACTAGAGGAAGAGACCGGAATTGAGCTGTTTCGCCGGACAAACCGGGGCATCTCACTGACTCCGGATGGTGAAGAATTCATCGGTTATGCCAGACAGGTTGTAGAACAGTATGAATTGATGGAGAATAAGTATATATCGAAACAGCAGACAAAGAAGAAGTTCAGTGTATCGATGCAGCATTATGCATTTGCGGTGAATGCATTTGTAGAGATGGTCAAACAATTTGGTATGGATGAATATGAATTTGCAGTGCGGGAGACAAGAACATTCGAGGTCATTGAAGATGTACGGAATGTCAAGAGTGAGATTGGCATTTTGTATGTGAATGCATTTAACCGCAAGGTCTTAGAAAAACTGTTTCATGAAAATGGACTGGAGTTTCATCCATTATTGGATTGTCATATATACGTGTATTTGTGGAAGGGACATCCTCTCGCAGGAAAAGAATTGATTTCATTAGAGGAGTTAGAAGAATATCCGTGTCTGGCATTTGATCAGGGAAATAATAATTCATTCTATTTTGCGGAAGAGGTATTGAGCACATATGATTATAAGCAGTTGATCCGAGGAAATGATCGCGCAACATTATTGAATCTTATGGTGGGTTTAAATGGATACACATTATGTTCCGGTATTATATGCGAGGATCTGAATGGGTCGGACTATTGTGCGGTGAAGCTGGATTCGGATGAGGTAATGACCATTGGTTATCTGGTACGAAAAGGTTCCGTGATCAGTCCATTAGGGCGGAAATATATCGATGAGTTGGCACGGTATAAGGACAAGGCATTGGTGTAATACACGTAATCCGGGTAACGGGGATATGTGGGATTTATGAAAGCGTTAATATGAGGATGCCGTTGAGGTGGATAGGAGGTATGAAAGATGAAAAGGGGAATGCGAGGATTTTGTTTTGCGGTAATCAGTGTGTTGCTGTTTGGCATACCGGTTGCGGCACATGGACTGGATGATAGTACTATGCAGGCAACCAATGACGGGAGTGTGGTATGTGCTGCCGGAGATATTATGCCGGTTCAGGGCATAGAGGAACATGTCGATGATTGGAAAGTAGATTATGATTGTGATGAGATTCAGAAGAAGATTGAATCCCGGAATGATGACAATTTAGAAGGTGTGAATATTGAAAAAGCGGTGGCCTATCAGATAAAAGATTCGGCTATTTATAACAATGCATGGGATCAATATGCGAACAATTATGTTTACAATCAGTTGAGCAATGAGAAGAAAGTAGTATGGGAGGCTATGGATGCTTTGTGTCTCGAAGCGTTGACAACACAAACAGATTATAGCGGTCAGATTGGATCTGTGGCAAGTTCTGCATTTGAGTCAAATGAAGATCTTGCAGATTTTATATCTATATATAAATATTCTAATCCACAATATTTTTTTCTGGCAAATGGATATTATTATGGGAAGGATTCGAACGGTAAGTTTTATGTGAGATGGAACATGTATGATAATATGCTAAAGGGTGACGCAAGAATTTTGGCAGTCAATAAATTTAAAGCAGGAATAGAGAAATATAAAGAAGATATAACGTATTCGGAAGCAGATGAATATGTTACCGTAAAATCCATTCACGATACAATCTGTGACAAAACCACATATAATTATGATTCTGTAAATAGCAGCCATGTAAATGAACAGACAGAATATACGCAGAGTGCATATAGTACCTTTGTATTGGGAAAAACCGTATGTACGGGTTATACAATGGCTGCTGAATTGTTATGTAATGATGCGGGAATTGATTGTATCAGCGTTACAAGTTCCAATCATGCGTGGAATATGGTACGGGTTTATGATTCCTGGTATCAGATGGATACAACCTGGGGAGACCAGACATCCAGGATCTATTATGGATATTTTTTGAAAAGTACAAAAACGTATACGTCTTCTACAGATAAAAATTATACATCTCATATGGCAGAGGCGATGTGGAATGGGTATGTGCCTTTATGCACATTGGATTCTACAGTGATCCAGTCTGGTTGGGCAGCAGGTGCGATCTCAAAACCAAGTGAACAGGTTGCAACGCCGCAGATTAGCCTTGGGGATAAAGTAACACTTTACACCGATACTTCCGGTGCGACGATTTACTATACAATAGATGGAACGGAACCATCCAGCTCATACACACGTTCTTTACTATATACAGAACCATTTTCTTTGCCGGAAACTGGAAGGGTGAAAGCAATTGCAGTCAAAGATATGTATAAGGACAGTGTTGTCAGGGATGCAACATTTCATAGTGTTACATATCATTTAAATGGTGGGACAAATTCATCACGGAATCCGACTTGTTTTGTCACAGATACTGGAAAACAGATAACATTAGAGCGTCCTGTGAAAGATGGATATATATTTAAGGGATGGTATACCAGCCCGGATTTTAAAGATGGTACAGCATTAGAGGCAATTGATTGTTCCGTGGGTCAGGATTACATCTTATATGCAAAATGGGTTTTGGAGTGTGTTGAGACAGGAAAGCATAAACTAGTATCGGATATTAATGCACAATTAGCAGGTCAATTGCAGTCAGCAGCAACGTGTACCGTGCCTGCTGTGTATAAGAAGTATTGTGCTGCATGTCACATGCTGTCTGATGAAACATTTGAATACGGGAAGGCTTTAGGGCATGAATATAAAGCGGATTTTGAATGGACAGAGGATGGAAATGCATGTAATATAACGCTTATCTGTCAACATGATGCGACACATACAGAAAAGGGGAATTGTATTATAACCTCCGCTGTGAAGAAAGCGGCAACCTGCAAGGAAAGGGGAATTACAGCTTATACAGCAAGGTATATATTTGATGGTAAGACATATACAAATACGAAAGATATAGGGAATATTCCTAAGACAGATCATAGATGGAATGAAGGTCAGATTACGAGAGAGCCGGACGGGACTGCAGAAGGTGTGAAGACGTATACATGTGTCAAATGTGGTGCGGAAAAAACAGAGGTGATTCCTAAGAAAGAAAGTATATCAGATTCAGAAGTGGGTACAACAACAGAGACCACAACAGAAATCACAGCAGAAACCACAACAGAAATCACAGCAGAAACCATAACGAACCGGGAAGAGAATAAGAAACCGGAGACGCCTGTTTCATTACCGGACAAGGGAGAGATTCTAGAAGATAATAGGCAATCTGACATTTACACGGTGGTAGATACAAAGAAAAAAGAGGTTTGTTTTGAAACGCTGACAGATTTGGGAGAAACAACGGTTACGATTCCTGATACCGTAATGATCAATGGGGAAATCTATAAGGTTACTCAGATATCGAACAATGCATTTAAGAATAATAAAAATGTAACAAAGATTAAAATTGGAAAGAATATTAAATACATCGGAAAAAATGCTTTTAAAGGTTGTAAAAAGGTTAAGATCATAATAATTCGATCAAGTGAATTGAATGCAAGAACAGTATCGGGGAGTGCATTCAAAGGTATTAAGAAAGGAACCGTGATAAAAGTTCCGAAGAATAAATTATCTGTATATCGGAAACTCTTCCGCAAAAAAGGGCTAAACAAGCAGGTGAAGATAAAAGCATATTAGGAGATTCTTTGGTAGAATCAAGAATTGAATGTTGCAAAATAGTAATAGATAATGATATAATGATTCATTGTAGTATGTGTTAGTTATAGTAATTGGTCTAGAAAAGGGAATGATGTATGAAGACAGCAATTATGACAGATAGTAATACGGGGTTATCGAATGCACAAGCACAAGAATTAGGGGTATATCTGTTGCCAATGCCGGTAATCATTGATGGTAATGTGTATTTTGAGGGTGAGAACCTGACAGCGGAAGAATTCTTTACAAGCTTAGAAGAGGGAAAAGATGTTACGACATCACAGCCATCTCCGGGAGATGTAATGGATATGTGGGATCAGATTCTTGCAGATGGATATGATGAAGTGGTGTATATTCCGATGTCAAGTGGATTAAGCAGTTCTTGCGCATCTGCAAAGGGACTGGCTCTAGATTATGAAGATAAAGTATTTGTGGTAGATAATCATAGAATCTCCGTTACAATGGTACTTGCTGTGAAGACTGCGATTCAGTTAAAAGAAGAGGGAAAGACGGGACGAGAGATTCAGGAGATTTTGGAGAAACAGGCATTTGACTCTAGTATCTATCTTGCAGTGAATACGTTGGAATATTTGAAGAAGAGTGGAAGAGTGACAGCAGCGGGAGCTGCAGTTGCAGCGGTATTGAATATTAAGCCGGTACTTACGATTCAAGGTGAGAAACTGGATGCATTTGCAAAGGCAAAAGGAATGAAGAAAGCCAAGAAGATGATGCTTGCAGCAATTGCCAAAGATATTGAGAATCGTTTTCCTGATTTTGAGAATAAGAAGATTATTGGAGCTGCGGGAGCAGGGTTAACAGAGGAAGAGAAAGAGAAATGGATGGCAGAGATTGCGGATGCATTTCCGGGTGCTGAGGTATTCTATAGTCCATTATCATTAAGTGTATGTGCACATACAGGTCCTGGTGCATATGGAATCGGCATTAGCGTGTAATAGAAGATATATATAATAGTTAGTGAATAGAATACAGAATGGTTTTAGAAAACTTCTACAATAGATAAGGCAGGAATCCTTAGAGATTGTAGAAGTTTTTTATTTTATAGGAAAGTTTGTCCGTGACATTGTAATCGTTTTCAAAAAAATATAAAAAAGGGTGTTGACAAATAAATAAGGAGTGGCTATAATTTAATCATACAATTCCTAGTAAGAAGATATGAATTAAGGAAAATATAAGTTTAGGAGGACAATAATATGAGTCAGATTAAAGAAAGTGCAGCAGAGTTAATTGGAGGAACACCGATCTTAAAGTTAAACAATTATTCTAAGAAAGCAGGCGTAACGGATGCTACGATTCTTGCAAAGTTGGAGTATTTGAACCCAGCAGGATCTGTTAAGGATCGTATTGCTCTTGCAATGATCGAGGATGCAGAGGAAAAAGGATTATTAAAGCCTGGAGCAACTATCATTGAGCCTACTTCTGGTAATACCGGAATTGGTCTTGCAGCTGTTGCAGCAGCCAAAGGATATAAGGCAGTTCTTACATTGCCGGATACCATGAGTATTGAAAGACGTAACCTGTTAAAGGCATATGGTGCAGAGCTTGTCTTAACAGAGGGTGCAAAAGGAATGAAGGGTGCTATTGCTAAGGCAGATGAATTAAAGGAATCTATTCCAGGCTCTGTAATTCTTGGTCAGTTCGTGAATCCGGCTAATCCTAAGGTTCATAAAGAGACAACAGGTCCAGAGATCTGGGAGCAGACAGATGGTAAAGTAGACATCTTTATCGCAGGTGTTGGTACAGGTGGAACGATTACAGGTGTAGGCGAGTATTTGAAGTCTAAGAATCCAGATGTGAAGATTGTAGCTGTTGAGCCTGCAACCAGTCCAGTATTATCAAAGGGTACTGCTGGTCCACATAAGATTCAGGGTATTGGTGCAGGTTTCGTACCAGAAGTTTTGAATACAAAAGTATATGATGAAGTTCTTCCGATTGAGAATGATGATGCATTTGAAGAAGGTAGAAAGTTTGCAGTCAGCGAAGGTATCTTAGTTGGTATCTCATCAGGAGCTGCTTTGAAGGCTGCAACCATTCTTGCAGCAAGACCAGAGAACAAGGGAAAGACAATCGTAGCATTGCTTCCAGATTCTGGTGACAGATATTTGTCAACAGCCCTCTTCAATAACTAATCCCCTTGCACAGCGTAAGTGAAACGGACGCGCAAAATATTAGTTTTCAAATCGGTTGTTTGGGATATAACATATCATAGCAGGCACGCTCTCGCTACTCATCACTCGCAGCGGTACTAGGCTCGAAAACACCTCGCAGCGCTGCT
>CACWQE010000051.1 GCA_902762905.1 uncultured Lachnospiraceae bacterium
TTCTTAATCCATATCCGTTTTGTTCGTTCTGCTTATTACTACGTCGCAAAGTGCTGGCGTGCTCCACGTACCTGCTTGCAAACATGACAGACCGCCCTGTCGTTGGTGCAGGTAATTTACGTAATGGCAAGTTAAAGGTAATTGTGAAGTCTGCAAAGATTAAAACAGTTGCAAAGAATGCATTTGCAGGTACGAAGAAAGTAACCGTTAAGGTACCTAAGAAACAAAAGAAGGCATATAAGAAGAAATTCAAGAAAGCAAAAGTTAAATAATTTGATGATCTGAATAATATGCAAACTTCCGGTGCAGGACGAAATGCCTGTACCGGAAGTTTTTTTGATTCACACACATTTTTAATAAAAGATCTATTTGCTCTGGGCAACGCCATCTACATAAAGCGTATATCCATTCAAATTCACATTATCCATGGATCCCTCGAAGGAAGTTACATAGCTATCACCGGTCAAGGTCCAGGTACTGCTGTCATCTAAGCTGACAGCAACTGTACCACCTTCCTGGTTTTCGTTAATGCTGCCCTCAAAGGAACTGTTATCGGACATGGTCAGGGTAAGGGAGGAAATCTCGTCTACAATGATCTTACCGGTCAACGTCTGCTTAGTCGCAAACAGGCTCATATCTGCGCCATTACTGCCAGATGTACCCCATCCACGGGAACCGTCATTTCCTTCGATTCGTAACAAAGTGTCGTTGGCAAGTGTCAGATCGACATCCTCCAGATTCACAACGGAAGAGGTATTGGTAGAGTAAATGAGATCACCATTTTCACCGGTGATGGAACCACCTGTAATAGAGAGATTGGCTTCGCCTTCTTCGGCATCGCCGGACATACTCTGATAGATCATGATGGTGTGTAAGTTCTCATTTTCATCACCCTGATAGGTTCCCTGCATATTTCCTGTCACATCACAGTCTGTGAGTGTAACAGAGTTCTGACCTTCAATTACGACACCCTCGGAAGCATTTGCCTGTAAAGTAGCATTGGATACCGAGATGTCTGCGGTACAGTATACGGCAGGAGAGCCGGTACCGTTTGTTGTATATGTGCCGTTGCTTACATCAAGAGTTCCGCCGCCACGGTCGCTGCGGATAGCAGCAGAAGAATTACCGCTTGTCTCGATATTCAAATTGTTGGCCTTGATAGATGCACCACCGGTTACATCAATTCCACCGGAATTATCGGCAGAGGTAGTAATTGTGGTATTACTGACATCTACGCTGCTTCCTTCACCATAGACAAAGATACCATTGGCACCCTGTGCATCTGTTGTAATCGTAGAGTTACTAAGGGTGGTGTTTGCACCATCTAATGTGAGAAACCCGGCATTTAAACCATAGAAATCACTGTTTTCGGTATTAGAGGTGTCGCCGGATTTCTTTATCGTCAGGTTGTCACCTGTATAGGAGACGCTGCCCTCAACACGGAGTGCATTTTCATCCTGACTACTGGATGCGTAAGTTGCATTCGAATCTTCGGTGTCCGATGTGATCGTAGTAGCACCGGTTCCGGTGTCAACGGTAGTAGAACCACCGCCCATGCCGCCAGGTGCATTGGAATTGCTTTCTGACTTGGCAATTGAAGTGATGGAATTATCGTCTCCAAAGGTAATTGTAAGCGTTGTGCCTTCGGTGATGTCATCTAACGTAATATCTTCTAATACGGATTCATCACTGATCGTCAAAGTGAATGTCGTACTATTGTCAGAATCTGTGCCGGATAGGGCCTCGCCACTTGGAAGATCAGGAGGGGTCTGACTGTCGTTGCTTTCTGCTGTTGTATTCGAATCGGAAGTGTCTGTATTCTGTGTATCAGTAGTATTGTGACCATCCGGTTTATCCGGCGGAGTCTGCTGGTTGTTAGAATCCTGACTGTCACCGTCTGGTTTATCCGGTGGAGTCTGCTGATCTTTGGAATCGGTACTATTGTCCGAAGAAGTATTGTTATCGGCAGGTGTGTTACCCGGTGCATTGCCGTTGCCGGAAGGCATTTGACCGCCACCCTGTGGGACACCACCCATCATACCGCCCATGCTGCTGGCAAGGGAAAGAGTTATGGTGCTGCCGTCTACTTTCGTTACCGTTCCGGTTAAGGTGGTGTTATTGAATGCTACGGCATTGCTTGTTACGCTGCTCTTTACAGAGCTGGTGTTGCTCGTACTGGTACCGCAGCCCCCTAATAAAGATGCTGCGAAAGCGGTAGTCATTCCAAATACTAAAATTCTTTTATTCATTCTCATGATTCGTCACTCCTTTTAAAAAATGTTTGAAAACAATTTCTTTGTAAGAAATTATCTTGTGATCCGTTTGATAAGCACTAACTTTTCATAGCTTATGCGATTATAATACGGAAGAATTCTTAAAAGAAGATTGAAAAAGTTTGAGAAAAATGTTACGGGATTATTTTGGGATAGAAACGAAGACACGGAACCCCTTATCTGTACTGATGTGAAGGATGCCATGTAAGGATTCTACGCGTTCTTTCATATTGGAGATTCCCATACCGGTATCGTCCATATTTTCTGAGTGGGAAGAGGTTGTTCCGTTATCCTCGATCAGAAGCTGATAGAAGGCAGGATGCTCTTTTACTGTTAATGTGATCCGGCTTGCATTGCTGTGGCGCATGACATTATTAAGAGCCTCTTTTGTAATTGCCAGAAAGCAGTATTTTACATTTTTCGGGATCTGCTTAGAGATATCGCATTGAAAATGTACCGAGCAGAAGGTAAATGAATCCACTAAGCTCTGGAGTGCACTTTGTAGATCGATGGATTCGTCGTGCAGATCGTGGACGCTGTTGCGGATATTGTTCATGGCAAGATCTAAGGTTTCTTTCAAGGTTGCTAAATGAGGTTTTAACGTGTCATCTTTGCAGATGGCAAGTAAGGCACCGACCTGCAGAATGGAACGGGAGAGCATATGACCGACGTTGTCGTGGATTTCTCTGGCAATCCGGTTTCTTTCTTTGAGGGTGGCAATATAGATCTGGTCATTTTGGCTGTCTACTAAATGCTGATTGGATTCCTTTAACATCATTTCTTTTTCTACACTGTTGTCACGCAATGTATGAATGGTTTCGGATAATTCCATACGTACATTATTGTTATGCGCAAGATAATAGGAAAGTGCCATAATAGGAATGAAGAAAAGGTTGACATAACTTTGATTTTCGTAATAGTAACGGCAGAATGGCAGGCAATAGAGCAAGGCTAAGACAGGCTGACGATTCAGAAAAAGAACATAGCTGTGCCATGGCAGCAGTATCGACAATTCAGGAAAGAAGAAACTGAAGATTAAGACAAGGATACTTAGATTGGTTCGATTCTTGTTTGTATGACTGACTAATTCAAAGCAATAAAGAGCAATCAGAAATAGGATGCCTAATAGATGAAAGGCATCAAATTGTTTGCCCGGATATAGAATTCCGCAAAGTATGAATAATAGAATTGAATCTATGTAAGTTGACATAATGTATCTCCTGAGTTTCATATAATTTAATTTTGGCTTGTGTTTTTCTGTCAGGGTAAAAAGGTATTATGTATCCTGACAGCTGCTAAGGACTATCGCATTGCTCATGCATTTTTACAATCTTGTAACTATCTCCCATATATTATAGAGTATCTTTTAGCAGATATCTATATCGAATCCTAGAATATGACAAATGTCACATCCATTTCTTACATTCCTCACTATCATTACAAGGTAAAAACGAGTATCATGTAATGTATCATAACAATGTGGTAATGGCATCGGGTGTGGCGAGAGCTTTATGGTTTGTTAATGCTGTACACAGATGAATTTCAGAGCAGCATAACCGGAGCGCAGAAGATATTATTTTCTCAACCGCCGTTCAATATATTATGAAAATTCATCGTCCGTCCATACTCGTAAAGGTTGGGAATGAATACATAAGGAGAGAGGAAAATGGTTGTAAAGATTGAAAATCTGGTAAAACGATACGGTGATCTGATCGCAGTCGATCACTTTAACTTAGCAATTGAAGAAGGAGAAATCTTTGGTCTGTTAGGTCCGAATGGAAGTGGTAAGTCCACAACGATTAACTGTCTGTTATCTTTGTTAGAATATGACAAGGGAACGATTGAGATTTTTGGCGAAGAAATGAAG
Source organism: uncultured Lachnospiraceae bacterium (assembly GCA_902762905.1). Lineage (GTDB taxonomy): Bacteria > Bacillota > Clostridia > Lachnospirales > Lachnospiraceae > CAG-590. The sequence goes on from CACWQE010000051.1 coordinate 4,141, forward strand.
CCGACGAGTTATCATTTAAAGAAGAATATCGGAATTATTATGCAGAATGTTGCGGTATTTGAAGAGCTTACCGTATACGAGAACATTGATTATTTCTGCGGGTTATATATTAAGAACAAGCAGGAACGAAAGCAATTGGTAGAAGAGGCCATTGCGTTTGTAGGGCTACAGGATTTCCGTAAGTTCTATCCAAAGAAACTGTCAGGTGGTCTGCTTCGACGTCTGAATATTGCCTGTGGAATTGCACATAAACCAAAACTTATTATCTTAGATGAGCCGACTGTCGCAGTTGATCCACAAAGCAGAAACAAGATATTAGAGGGAATTCAGGAACTCAATCGTCAGGGAGCGACAATCATATATACGACACACTATATGGAAGAGGTTGAGCAGATCTGCACCCGGATTGCAATTATGGATAAGGGTAAGAATTTAGCCCTCGGTACAACCGATGAATTGAAGGCAATGATCGATCTTGGAGAAACGATCAGCTTAGAGGTATTAGAGATTACAGATGATGTCATGGATGCGATCCGAACATTGCCACATGTGATACAGGTTAGCTATGAAAAGCATTTATTGAAAGTAAAATTCTCAAAGGGAAAACATAATCTGTTACGGTTACTTGATCTGATGAGGGACAAAGAGGTTGCATTTGGTAATGTACACTCTGAACTTCCAACCTTAAATGATGTCTTCTTAGAGATTACCGGTAAGCAGTTAAGAGATTAGGAGGCAGGCTCATGAAACATATATTATATCGAATGAAACAGATCATCCGGCAGAAGACACTGCTTTTCTGGGCGATGGCATTTCCGGTTATTCTGGGTTCTTTGTTCTATTTCATGTTTGGCAGTATATCGGAGTTGGAACAGTTCAGTGAAGTGCCTGTGGGTATTGTGAACTCGCAAGGGATAGAAAATAAGAAAGCGGATGTGACAGAGGAATCATTTTCTATGGAAAATGTGCAGATGTCGGCTGAGTATTGGAAAGAGGAAGCAAAAAAGCAGTCAGCCGAGGGATTTCTTACCATGATGAATGAGGTAGAGAGTGATAACGGTACGAAGATGTTCAAGGTCAAAGAGTATGCAGATGTGTCGAAAGCAGAACAGGCATTACAGGATGGAAAGATCAAGGGCATTGTCGATATGGAAGACGAATATGCATTAACGGTAAAGGAATCGGATATCTATAGCAGCCTGATCAAGACCTTTATCGATCAGTATCAGCAGAATGTATCGCTGATCACGGATGTGGCAATGGAACATCCAGAAAAGCTGGCAGATATGATTGCGTCGATGTCGGATACGGCAGGGGCAACAATTCAGGAGATTTCGTTAAAGGGAACGGATAAAGATCCGTATACCCAGTATTTCTATGCATTGATCGCAATGACATGCTTGATCGCAACGATGGTCGGGTTGAATAATGGAAATGATATTCAGGCGGATCTGACAGCGGTCGGTGCAAGAAGAAATGTGGCTCCGACGCCGAAATTAGTGCAGGTAGCATATGATTTTGTGGCATCTTTTATTTTGTATTGTGCCATTGTAGCCTTTGTGATCGGAGTATGTGTGTTTGTATTTCAACGGGATTTTGGGAATCATGCAGCACTGGTATTGCTTGGTGGATGTATTGGCAGCTTTACTTCATTAGCAATCGGAACGGTTATCGCCATCTTTACCAAGGGTTCTGTACAGAAGAAGGAGGGACTTTGTGTAGCCGTATTTATGATCAGTTCCTTTTTAGCTGGTCTGCAATGGGCAGATATCACCTATCTGATTGAAGAACGCTGTCCAATCGTGAACCGGATCAATCCGGCAACGTTGATCGTCAATGGGTTCAAGAGTCTTTCAGTTTTCGGCGATATCAGACAGTATGCAGTGAATATGCTTACGTTGTTTGCCATTGGTGTGATCTGTGTGATTGCCGGAGTGCTTAAGTTAAGGAGGATGAAGTATGAGAGTATTTAAGACTTACTTTCTGATATTGAATCGCTATAAGGGAACGGTATTTCTATACTTTGCAGTGTTCTTGTCATTGGCACTGATCATGGCTAAGGTAAATGGTGCAGATACAGAGAAAGCATTTGAGCAGGAACGGTTAGATGTTGCCATTGTGAATGAAGATAGAGGCTCTTTTGGTGAGGATGTGAAAGAGTATTTTGGTTCTTATAATGACATTACGACGATGGAATATGATGAGGAGAAGATTGCGAATGCGCTTTACTGGAAGAGACTGGATTATGTATTAGTGATTCCAGATGGTTTTTCTAAGGAGCTGGAGAACGGCAAACTGACAGACTTGTCATGTGTCAGGGTTCCGGGATATTTTGATTCGGTCTACTTTGAGTCAGAATTACAGATGTATCTGCAAAAGCTGCAACTGCTGGTGCAGAATGGATATACGTTGCAGGAGGCTCAAAAGGAGCTGATGAAGCTACAGGAACAGGAGACAAAGGTTACTTTAGCATCCTTTGTGAATGAAAAACAGGGAGACATCAATACACACTTTTTCTTATATGTACCATATCTGTTTATTGCAGTCGGGGTGGCAGGAATTGGTCTGGTACTGCTCCGGCTTAATGGTAGAGAAGTCAAGGAACGGACCGAATGTGGAGCGTTGCCGATGCGTAGCCGGGTAGGAGGAATGGTTGCGGCGATTGCCGTGTTTGGAATCCTGCTGTATGTACTGGTTCTGGTAATTGATGTTATTTTATCAAAGGGCAGTATTCTACAGGATATGCGCTTGCCATGGTTCTTACTGAATATGTTTGCAATGCTGCTGTTTGGTATGAGTCTGGGGTTCTTTGCCGGAATGGTCGCAAAGAATGTAGATGCAATGAATGCCATTGTGAATGTGGTAAGTCTCGTGCTCTGTTTCTTAGGAGGAATCTTTGTTCCGAGAGAATGGTTTGCAGGGAGTATTGGCAAGATTGCCAAGTTGGTGCCGACGTATTGGTATGTTGTGAACAACGAGGAAATCGGGCAGATGACGAAAGCAACTTCTGCTTTTGTGAAGAATATGTTGATCCAGTCAGGAATTGTGATAGCATATGCAGTCGTATTCTTTGCGGTTACATTGGTGATCATTTCCGCAAGAAGAAAACGTACAGCGTAATGACAGACAGATAATGAAATAATAAATGATAGAACACCGGATATGGGTTTTGATATGGAATCTGTATCCGGCGTTCTAGGTTTGGAGAGAAGAAAATAGTATGTGTAGTACAGAAAGAAAATGACAGATGTTATGGAATGAGGGTTCACGAAATGCAACTTTCGAAGTGATCGTTCGCGTGAAGTGCAGTTTCCACAGTAGTAGAAGTGAAAAATGGAATGAGCTCAGAATAAGGAGGAAGGGTGTGCATGGAATATAACATGGCATACCGGACAATTGATTGATGAAAGAGAATACAGGGATTTTATACATTTATATAACAATTCTTCTGACGGCAATATTTTTATGCATTGCAATTCCGGCAAAGAAGGTGCAGGCGGCATCTGTGGATTGGAACGTCATTGCGTTAGATCCCGGTCATGGTGGAGAGGAAGATGGTGCCTATTATTATGGGAAGAAAGAAAAAGACATCAATTATGCGATTGCGGTGAAGGTGAAGCAGCAATTGGAAGCATATGAAGGGGTTACTGTCGTACTCACAAGGGAAAAGGATGAGGAAGTAAATCTGGCAAACAGAGTGGTGCGTGCAAAGGAAGCGGATGCGGATGTATTTATCAGCCTGCATTGTAACGCCAGTGTGTCGCATAAGTCACAGGGAGCTTCCGTGTATATCAGCACAGGGGCAAAATGGCGTAAGACGTTGCAGGATTTTGCAGACTGTTTCCTAGGTGAATTTGAGGCGGTTGGTCTTGACAATGCCGGTACGTTTGCAAGAGTGACACAGATGGGCGGTCGAAGAGAAGATGGAACCTTTGATGATTATTATGGAGTGCTGCGGCATTCTTATAATAATGGGATTCCGGCATTGTTAGTGGAGCATTGCTATATGGATTCGGAAACGGATCGGATTTATGTAAAAGATGAGAATGGAATTACACAATTAGCACAGGCAGATGCTAATGCAATTGCCGCATTTTGCGGGCTGGAAAAGGCAGATGGAACAAAAGTTAAAGCGAAGCATGCGAAGAAATATGGGGCAACAACGAGAGCAAGAGAGTTAAAGTATTATGATGCTCCTAATATAACCGGAATCAAGCTGTTATCCTATGATGGAAAGACACCGGGCATAGCAACGTATTTGGTATCGGTGCAGGATGAGATTGGTATTACATCCCTATATCTGGTTTATCAGAATGCATCCGGCAGCAGTGTAACAGTTCCGTTAGAATACCGGAAGTCATTGACAACCGGGGAGTGGGAGGTAAAGGCATATATTCCAGAGAATATGAGTCTTGAGACGTATTCCCTCTGTTATGTGGGAGCGTATAATGCAGCGGGATATGATGCCGGATATAATTTAGCAGATGGTGAGATGATAGGTTTTGGAGCATGTGACTGGCTGAATACATTCTCCTATCATGGGGAGGCAGATCTTACAGTTATAACAAAAGGCAGTCTGTCGACTGCCCATGCTAAAAAAATACAAAATGAAATTGAAATGGGATTACGCAATCGGAAGAATATCTATCCGATCTCGTTCTATCCATACTGATCAATCTTCTAGTTGCTGTTCATATTCCTCAAATACACAATCAAAGATTCCAGCCATTCCGGTGAATTCACAGCCATAGCGGTATAATCCGTTCCCTAACTCTTCTCTGTGAAGAATCTTAACCACGGTTAAGATCTTCTGCTCAGAAGACTCTAATACGATGGTTGCGTTGAAATAATAGCCATCTGGAAGATAGGTAGATGTAGTGAATCCGATTCCGGCTTTGGAGATGTCAAATACATTGATCTCGGCATTCAGGTTGCGGATAACATCATTATCCTGCTTGAATACTTCGGAAACTTCCAAATTCAACTGAATTGGTAATCGTTTGTAGCGTCTCTTTTCTTGCATATATATACCCTCCATATATTATAATGACAATTCACATGCCTGCGTGAGTGAATTGCTAAATGTTCCTATGAGTAGAACGCATGGCAGAAAGTTCTCTGTACAACATACTTTGCGGATGGTTTATATTCGAAAGTATCATGCGCCATTAAGTTCCCCTATTATAGCATAGTTCCATAAAAATAACAAATAAAATACCTATTTCCATTGACAGTTTTTGCAAAAAAAGATAACATATATTCGGTACAATTGAAGAAGTGTTATGTATTCAGAATGAACGTTAGGAGACTTACATGAGCGAAGTATTTGACAACAGTTTTGAAGAGGATGCATTACATGAAGAATGTGGTGTGTTTGGTATTTACGATTTTGACGGTAATGATGTAGCAGCCAGCATTTATTATGGTTTGTTTGCATTACAGCATCGTGGACAGGAGAGCTGTGGTATTGCAGTTTCTGACACAGAAGGACCAAAGGGGAAAGTCCTTTCTTCTAAAGGAATGGGCTTGGTCAATGAGGTGTTTACACCAGAAGATTTGGAGAAGTTGAAGGGTAACATTGGTGTGGGTCATGTGCGGTATTCTACGGCAGGGGCATCAACACGAGAGAATGCACAGCCGTTAGTTCTTAATTATGTGAAGGGAACATTAGGGCTTGCACACAATGGTAATCTGGTCAATGCACCGGAGTTGCGCCGAGAGTTGGAATTAACCGGAGCTATCTTTCAGACGACAATCGATTCTGAGGTGATCGCGTATCATATCGCAAGAGAACGTGTGAAGACCTCTACGGTGGAGGATGCGGTAAGACGGGCACTTAAGAAGGTAAAGGGTTCGTATTCCTTGATCGTTATGAGTCCTCGTAAGCTGATCGGAGCAAGAGACCCGTTTGGTTTCCGCCCACTGTGTATTGGTAAGCGTAATAATGCCTATATCTTAGCATCCGAAAGCTGTGCGTTAGATACGATTGGTGCTGAATTTATAAGAGATGTGGAACCGGGAGAGATGGTAACAATCACTCCAGAGAATGGAATTGTTTCTTATAAGGATATGTGCCAGGAGAAGCATGCGAGATGTATTTTTGAATATATTTATTTTGCCAGACCGGATAGTGTGTTAGATGGAATGAGCGTATATAAGTCACGTATTATTGCCGGACGTTGTCTTGCCAAGGACTCACCAGTGGAGGCTGACTTAGTAGTAGGCGTTCCAGAATCCGGTAATGCGGCAGCCTTGGGATATTCGTTAGAATCTGGAATTCCATATGGTACAGCATTTGTTAAGAATGCGTATGTAGGACGTACCTTTATTAAGCCGAAGCAGAGCCAGAGAGAATCCAGTGTTCGTGTGAAATTGAATGTACTGAAAGATGCAGTGAAAGGAAAACGTGTTATTATGATCGATGATTCGATCGTAAGAGGAACCACATCTGACCGTATTGTCAGTATGTTAAAAGAGGCTGGTGCCACAGAGGTGCATGTTCGAATCTCTTCACCGGAATTCTTACATCCATGTTATTTTGGAACGGATATTCCAAGTGAGGATCAGTTGATCGCACATAACCGGACAGTAGATGAGATCTGTGAGATCTTAGGTGCAGATTCCCTTGCCTATCTGAAGATGGATCGATTGAAAGAATTATCAGATGGTAAGCAGTATTGTGATGGATGCTTTAGTGGACAGTATCCAATTGAACCACCGGCAGAGGATATTCGTGGTGAACATGATGCCACGGTAAGAGACAATAAGAAGAAATGATATTTTAGGAGGAGACAATGAAGGATAAGTATGTAAGCCCATTATCAGAGAGATATGCAAGTAAGGAAATGCAGTATATTTTCTCACCAGACATGAAGTTCAAGACTTGGAGAAAGTTATGGATCGCTTTGGCAGAGACCGAGCAGGAGTTAGGACTTTCTGAGAATGGTAAGCCGGTTATCACAACCGAGCAGATCGAGGAATTGAAAGCATTTGCAGATGATATCAACTATGATGTAGCAAAGAAACGTGAGAAGTTAGTTCGTCATGATGTTATGAGTCATGTATATGCATATGGCAAACAGTGTCCGGCGGCAGCAGGAATCATCCATCTTGGAGCAACAAGCTGTTATGTGGGTGATAACACGGATGTCATCATTATGACAGAAGCAATGAAGTTAGTTCGTAAGAAATTATTGAATGTGATCAATGAGCTTTCTAAGTTTGCTATGCAGTATAAAGATCTTCCAACACTTGCATTTACACATTTCCAGCCGGCACAGCCAACAACTGTTGGTAAGCGTGCAACTCTCTGGTTAGAGGAGTTAATGCTTGATCTTTCTGATCTGGAATATATGATCGGTCAGCAGAAGCTGTTAGGTTGTAAGGGTACAACCGGAACACAGGCAAGTTTCTTAGAGTTGTTTGATGGAGATCATGAGACGGTTCGTAAGATTGATGGCATGATCGCTAAGAAGATGGGATTTGAGGAGTGCTATCCGGTATCGGGGCAGACTTATTCCCGTAAGGTAGATTCCCGTATATTGAATGTACTTTCAGGCATTGCACAGAGTGCACATAAGTTCTCGAATGATATTCGTCTTCTTCAGCATTTGAAAGAGATTGAGGAGCCATTTGAGAAGAATCAGATCGGTTCTTCTGCTATGGCATACAAGAGAAATCCAATGCGTTCAGAGCGTATTGCCTCTCTTGCCAATTATGTAATGGCAGATGCGTTGAACCCTGCAATTACAGCTGCTACACAGTGGTTTGAGAGAACATTGGATGATTCAGCCAATAAGAGAATCTCTGTACCGGAGGCATTTCTTGCCATTGACGGTATCTTAGACCTTTACCTGAATGTAGTAGATGGTCTGGTTGTGTATGATAAGGTAATCTATCAGAGATTCATGAAGGAGATTCCATTTATGGCAACCGAGAATATCATGATGGATGCTGTAAAGCGTGGCGGTAACCGTCAGGAGCTTCATGAGAAGATTCGTGAACATTCTATGGCAGCCGGTGCTGTTGTGAAGCAGGAAGGAAAAGAGAATGATCTGGTAGATCGTATTGCAAATGATCCTGCATTTGGTATGACGAAGGAAATGATCGAGGAGATCTTAGAGCCAAAGAACTTTGTAGGACGTGCTCCACAGCAGACAGAGGAATTCATCAATGAGATCGTGAAACCAGTCTTAGACGAGAACAAGAGTATTCTTGGAATGACCGCAGAGATTAATGTATAATTTCACATTCTAATGTTAGAATTTATGAACGGGGTTGCAGTTGCAACCCCGTTTTTTTCATATATTTTTCACACAATCATCTAATTTTCTCCATACCTGTCACATATACTTCTATAAAGTATGAAACGATCGATAGATAGGAGGATGAAGAAGTGGTTGAAGTAAGGGATATCGTGAAGCGTTATGGCGATCACGTTGCAGTAGACCATTTGTCTTTTCGGGTAGAGAAAGGACAGATCTATGGCTTTCTAGGCCCGAATGGAGCTGGAAAGTCAACAACAATGAATATCATTACCGGATATCTGGCGTCGAATGAAGGAACGGTATTGATCAATGGACATGATATTTTAGAGGAGCCGGAAGAGGCAAAGAAATGCGTCGGATATCTGCCGGAGCAGCCGCCATTATATATGGATATGACGGTATTGGAATGTCTTAATTTTGCGGCAGAACTTAAAGGTGTACAGCGGTCAGAACGGGACGAGATGATTCAGGATATTATGGAGATGCTTTCATTAGAGGATGTGAAGGATCGTTTGGTAAAGAATCTTTCCAAAGGTTACCGGCAAAGAGTGGGTCTTGGTCAGGCATTAGTCGGTAACCCGGAAATCCTGATCTTAGATGAGCCAACGGTTGGATTAGATCCGAAGCAGATTATTGAGATCCGAAGCCTGATCAAAGATCTGAGTAAGGAGCATACAGTTATCTTAAGTTCGCACATTTTGTCAGAAGTGAGTGCGTTATGTGATCAGATTCTCATCATTTCAAAAGGCAAATTGGTAGCCTGTGATACGCCACAGAACTTAAGCAGTCAGATGCAGGGCAACAGTACATTACAGCTTAGTGTATTAGATCCGGAACATAAGATTGAGGGCGTCTTTGCACAGAAGTTTGAAGGTGCCATTCACGTACAGGGAGCCTGGGAGCAGGATGTATGGAGTGGAACCCTTCAGGTGGATGGAATGGATGATATCCGGGCAGAGCTATTCTATCTGTTGGCAGAGGAAGATTGCCCAATCTTAGAATTGTCGCAGAGCCGTATGTCCTTAGAGGATATTTTCTTAGAGCTTACTGAGGCAGAACAGGAGGTACATAATGAAAGCGATTTATAAGAGAGAAGTAGCTGGTTATTTTCGGTCTATGACAGGGTATGTCTTTCTGTTTTTTATATTTCTGATCGTAGGCATTTATTTTTATGCCTATAACCTGCTAAATGGTTACCCATCCATGAATGTGACCTTTAACAGTATTACATTTGTATTTCTATTAGCGGTTCCGGTCCTGACCATGCGGGTGTTATCTGAGGAACGTCGGCATAAGACCGATCAGTTATTACTTACAGCACCGGTTTCGGTAGCTAAGATTGTGTTAGGCAAATTCCTTGCATTACTTACCGTATATATGATTCCGATTGGTGTAATCTGTTTGTATCCATTGATCATGCGTGTATTTGGCAAGGTATCCTTTGCACAGAATTATACAGCAATTCTTGGATTTTTCTTATTGGGAGCTGCCAATATTGCAGTTGGCTTATTTATCTCTTCGTTGACCGAGAATACGATCATTGCAGCTGTATTGACATTTGTTGTGATGTTCTTAAGTTATATTATGAGCGGTTTGGAAAGTTTTCTTCCAAGTTCGATGTCAGACGGAATCCTTTATCATGTGATGGAAGCATGCAATGTAGATGGACATTTTCAGTCATTTGTAGACGGAACCTTTGAAGTAACGGCAGTTGTGTATTTTCTTTCTGTTATGGTGGTATTTGTATTTCTTACCATGCAGAGCATTAAGAAGAGACGTTGGAGTTAGGAGGTGTTTGCAGGATGAGTATGGAACAGAATGAAAATGGACAGCAGGACGAAGTGATGAATATGCAGGAACCAGTTGTGAATATGTCAGAAAATGATGTAGAACAGGACAATGGCACAAATAATACGCAATTCGATAACAGTGACAACCCAAAAGATAAGCGGGAAAAGAAGAAACAAAGGAGAAAAAAGAAGTCAGGTCAGAAAAAGCATACCTTCAATAAAAGAGCGTTTCGGAAAGATTCTTATAGTGCCGCCATGTCGGTGGTTGTGATTGCTATTGTGGTTGTGCTGAATCTGATTGTGGGACAGATTCCATCGAAATATACGGAATTTGATATCAGTACGGGTAAGTTGTACACCATTGGAGATGAAACAAAGAAGGTATTGAAGAATTTGGATGAGGACATTACAATCCACTATATTGTACAGTCGGGAAATGAAGATGCTACGATTGAGAAGTTATTGAACCAGTATCAGGAGAATTCTTCAAAGATTAAAGTAGAGAAGGTAGATCCGGTTACCAGCCCGAATTACACCAGTCAGTTTACGGAGGATCAGGTAAGCGAGAACAGTCTGATTGTATCAAGCGCTAAGAGAAATAAAGTGATTGATTATAGCAGTATGTATGAGACGCAGATGGACTATTCAACTTATCAGTCACAGGTGTCTGGCTTTGATGGCGAAGGTCAGCTTACAAGTGCCATTGATTATGTACTGTCAGATGAATTGCCAATTGTATATTATGCGACCGGACATAATGAGGTATCCTTGCCGGATGCGGTGACTGACCGGATTCAGAAAGCCAATCTGGAATTAAAAGAATTGAATCTGTTGACCGCAGGAGCAGTACCTGATAATGCAGCAGGTCTGTTATTGGATTCTCCAGAGTCTGATTATTCAGCGGACGAAGCACAGGCGGTTATCACTTATCTGCAAAATGGTGGTAAAGTGTTGATGCTTACCGATTATACGGGCAAGGAGCATACGAATTATGACAGCATTTTAGCAGAATATGGAGTAGAAGTAACAGATGGTATTGTAGTGGAGACGGATAGCAATAAGTATGTACAGCGGCCATATTATATAGTTCCGACTATTAGTGCATCTGAGATTACAACCGATATGACAGGTGGTTCCGCAAATGTTCTGTTAAGCGGATGTCAGGGCTTTAAGGTATCTGAGAATGCAAGGGATACATTAGATATCAGTACGGTGTTAGCACCATCCGAGAGTGCATTTGTGAAGAAAGATCCACAGAATATGACAAGTTACGATAAAGCAGATGGTGATGCAGACGGACCATTTGCTGTGGCAGTTACGGTATCAGAGGAAGTCAGCAGTTCAAATGTAGATACGAATGAAAACAGTGAGACGACAACGGAAGCAAGTGATGACACGACAGAAGATGCAGCATCGAACGAAACGAAAACAACGCAGTTAGTGGCGATTGCGTCTTCTGCAATCCTGGATTCATCTATGAATAGTATGGTATCAGACGGTAACTATACATTATATATGAATGCAATGAAGTGGTTAGTAGATACCGGAGACTCCAACCGGGTATCCATTGCAAGTAAGTCGGTATCGGTGGATTATCTGACCGTAACAGCAGGGGATGCGGCAGCTATAGCACTGTTTGTCTGCATTTTACTTCCAATCTGTTGTCTGGTATTTGGCGGAATGATCTGCCATAGAAGAAAGAAGAGATAGAGGTGCAGGACATGAAGAAGAAAGGATTACCATTGGTTATTGCGTTAGTGTGTCTGCTTGTGCTATGTGTGGGCTATGTTTGTCTGGTCCGATATAATGATAAGCAGGAAAAGGCGGACAGTGCAGATAAAATTAACGTATTGAATCTGAAAGCAGATGATGTGGGTAAGCTAGCTTATGAGATAGACGGAGAGAAGGTGTCCTTTACAAAAGATGGTGATGGATGGACACTGGATTCGGATGCAGCATTTGAGGTAGATGCTGATAAGGTCGATTCCCTGATCTCTTCTATTACCTCGATGACGGCAACACGGAAGATGGAGGATATATCAGATCTTAGTGAATATGGATTGGATGCACCGAGTCAGACGGTTACATTGACAGATGCAGATGGAAATGAAACAACAATCTGCTGGGGCAGTAATAATGCGACAACGGGCGACGATTACGTCTATTGTACAGAGGATGATAAGACGGTCTATACGGTTGCAAGCAGTGTACAGAGTTCTCTGAGTAGTTCGGTAGAGGATTACCGGGCAACAGAGGAAACAACGACAGAAGAAGTAACGGAGGAACAGACTGCCGAGGATACAACAGAGACAGCGGAATAAAAAGTATATAGCAATTGTGTGGGAGACTCCCTCTTTACCAGATCTTATCTGGCAGAGAGGGAGTTTTTGCGTGGGAAAACGCTTGTGAACACAGGAAAAAACAGATATAAGAATTAGTAAAGGGATTCCAGAAAATCGAAAAGAAAATACTTGACTTTTATTAACATTTTGTGAAGAATAAAAAAAACACTAGGGAACTGGCGAAAAATATGTTATACTAAGGAGCGGAAGATATAGAAGAATAGAAAGAAAGGGTGATTGGGTGAATAACAACCATGAGGAGCGAATCAATCAGTATTCGCAAGTGACAGACCAGATTAAGGATTTATCCAAGTTATGTGAGAGCAATTTACAGATTGATACGGATTTATACACAAAGTATGAAGTGAAGAGGGGACTTCGAGACATTAATGGTAAGGGTGTATTGGCAGGTCTTACCGATGTATCAAAGATTCAGTCATATATTGTGGAAGATAATGATATGATTCCATGCGAAGGTAAGTTATATTATCAGGGTGTGGATGTTGAAGATATTGTGGCAGGATTTATCAAGGAGAAGCGGTTTGGATATGAAGAGACCGTATACCTGTTGTTATTTGGTAAGCTTCCAACAGCAGAACAGTTGACTTCATTTACAAAGATATTAGCAGATTATCGTACCTCTTTACCAACACATTTTGTAAGAGATATTATTCTGAAGGCGCCAAGCAAGGATATGATGAATACATTACAGCGTAGTATCCTGACTTTGTATGCATATGATGATAAGGCAGATGATACCTCGATTCCAAATGTATTGAGACAGTGTATGCAGTTGATCTCGGTTGTGCCGGTTCTTTCGGTATATGGATATCAGGCATACAGTCATTATCATGATGGCAACAGTTTGTTTATACATACACCAAGACCGGAATTGTCAACGGCAGAGAATATATTATATCTGTTACGGGCAGACAGTAAGTATTCGGAATTAGAGGCGAGAATCTTAGACCTGGCATTGGTACTTCATGCAGAGCATGGTGGTGGTAACAATTCCACTTTTACGACGCATGTAGTAACCTCATCCGGTACGGATACATATTCGTCCATGGCTGCTTCGTTAGGCTCTTTGAAGGGGCCGAAACATGGTGGCGCGAATATCAAGGTAACCAGAATGTTTGCCGACATGAAGGAGCAGGTAAAGGATTGGAATGACGAGGAAGAAGTGAAGGAATATCTGAAGAAGTTACTTCACAAGGAAGCATTTGATAAGGCAGGACTTATCTATGGTATGGGTCATGCGGTATATTCGATCTCTGATCCAAGAGCGAAGGTATTCAAGTCCTTTGTTGAGAAGCTTTCTGAGGAGAAGGGTTATCAGAAGGAATATCAGTTATATGCGAATGTGGAGAAGCTGGCACCACAGGTCATTGCAGAAGAGCGTAAGATCTATAAGGGTGTTAGTGCCAATGTAGACTTCTATTCTGGATTCGTATATCAGATGTTGGGCTTGCCAACTGAGTTGTTTACTCCGTTATTTGCAGTAGCAAGGATGGCTGGCTGGAGCGCACATAGACTGGAAGAGTTGATTAATCAGGGTAAGATCATTCGTCCGGCATATAAGGCGGTTAAGAAGAAACAGGCGTATGTTCCTATGGACGAACGAGAGTAGAGAAATTACCCTTGCACAGCGTAAGTGAGACGGACGTATGTGCCAAACGGACGCTCCGGCCTAGAAAAATTGGTTCCAAGCCGGGGCCGTTTGCACTTAATTGCTCCAGTAGCGGATGCTAAGCAATGTAACACTATGCCCACTAAGCTCGTCAAAACCTCGCTAAGTGGTCAAGTGTACTTTCGCACTAA